>JAIORY010000029.1 GCA_021107915.1 Bacteroidales bacterium
TTGACAAAGCCATTCTCGAAAACAATCTTTACGGAGTGGACATTAACGAAGAAAGTGTTGAAATTGCCAAACTCTCGCTTTGGTTACGAACCGCTCAAAAAGGACGGAAACTCTCGGTTTTGAGTAATAATATTAAATGTGGTAATTCATTAATTGATGACCCCGAAGTTGCAGGCGACAAAGCATTTGATTGGAATAAAGAATTTCCGCAAGTTTTTAGAAAAAAGAAAAAGAAAGCCTGGCATATAACAACAGCAACGCATAATTCGAGATACTCGCAACGAATGTTTGATAACCATGTTAAGCTTGGAGAAGCTGTTTGGTTGTCGGAACAAGATGAAATATATGTAACCGGAATAATTGCCGATATTGTAAAAGAAGATAATCTGAATATAATAGAATGTAATATCTGCGGCGATCACCTGCACCTTCTTCTGGTGTGCGAAGAAGAAGAAATGCCAAAAATAGTAGGAAAACTAAAATCCGTAAGTGGACGAAAATATAATATCGAAAACGGGATTACAACAAGGGGACATGTCCCCTTGTCCGAGGAAACCGAGAGTGTAGCAGCAACAAGGGGACATATCCCCTTGTCGGAGGAGGAGGAGAAAGAAGAAGATAAGAACGTCCTCTCGTCGAGAAATATCTCCTCGCCGAATACCGGCGGAAAATCCGAAAAGAAAAAATATAATTCTCTATGGACGCAAAAATTCGGAAGACGAAAAATAACCAATAATAACGATCTGCGAAATGTAATAAACTACATTCGTACAAATCGCCAAAAGCACGAACTACCCGAAAACAAAAAACTCGAAAAAATAATTAGCGAAATGTGCTGTTCTGTCGAACACGCTTTCCGTACCGAATACAAAGGCGGTTTTGATGTTGTGATTGGTAATCCGCCGTATGTGCAGATTAATGAATACCAAGAATATTATTTTAATAATTATCAAACAGCTTCTTGTGGAGATTTATATGCTTATTTTATCGAAAAAGGGATTTTATTATTACGAAAAAAGGGATTGTTTTCATTTATAACACCATCTCTTTATATCAAAGGAATTCGATACGAATCATTAAGGAAATATTTATTAGACAAAATTGATATTAAAGAAATTTTAGACAAAGGGGATGGTGTATTTCAAGATGTTCAAATGCCAACAGCAATTTTAACTTTTGAAAACAACAATAATATAAAACAAAACTGGAATGAATTTATACCCGGATATAAAATTATTTCAAAACTCGAAAAGAATTCACTAAAAGTAAGTGATTTTTCAAAAATAAAAAGGGGACTTGAAATAGGTAAAGACAAAGTCTATAAAAATGGTAATGGAAAAGAGATATTAACGGGAGAAAATATTTCAAGATATTTTATTCAAGATAAAAGTTTAATATCTGATGAAACCTATTTGAAATTTAAAAAAGATGAATATTATTTTAGCGGTAAAAGAGTTGTAATTCGTGAAACAGGAAACCGTTTAACTTCAATTTTTGTTAATGAAAATATTCAACAAAATAGAAGTTTATATTCTATTAAAATTATAGATGAAAAAATTAGATATCAATTTTTATTATCATTATTAAATTCGAGTCTTATACAATATTACTATAAAACAAAATTTGCAGCAAATACAGATATTTTCCCAAAAATAAGAATTGCTCAAGTTAAAAATATTCCTGTTATAGAAACATCCAAAGAAGCCCAACAACCCTTTATAGAAAAAGCCGATAAAATGCTTTCTTTAAACCAACAACTCCAGAAAAAGAAAACCAAGTTTTTAAATCGAGTTAAAGATAATTTAGAGACAAGGGGACTTGTCCCCTTGTCTTTAACTATAAAAATTAGTAAAAAATTAGACGTCTTTTACGATTACGATTTTAAAACTTTTATAGCAGAACTTAATAAGCAGAAAATTAATCTTTCACTTGTTCAACAGGACGAGTGGGAAGAATATTTTAATGCCTACAAAATTGAAATTAATAATCTGCAAAGCGAAATAAATACAACTGATAAAGAAATAGATTGGATGGTTTATGAGTTGTATGGGTTGGGTGAGGAGGAAATAAAGATTGTGGAGAGTAATGTAAATTAGTTTTAAAAGAAATATCGAAAATACCCGGCACAAGAATTACAAACAAAATGAAACAAAATTTAGATATAATTCCTTTAAATAAATGGTTAAATACCGGAGATTCTCCTTTAGTTATTGCAGGACCTTGTAGTGCCGAAACAGAAGAGCAGGTTTTATCGACTGCCAAAGAGATATCAAAAATTAAAGGAGTAAATATTTTTAGAGCCGGTTTGTGGAAACCCCGCACCAGACCCGATCAGTTTGAGGGTGTTGGGGAAAAAGGATTTGCCTGGCTCAAAAAAGTTAAAGAAGAAACCGGCTTATTGATAACTACCGAAGTTGCCACTCCTCAACATGTTGAAGCATGTTTAAAAAACGATATTGATATTTTATGGATTGGTGCACGTACTGTTGTAAACCCGTTTTCGGTTCAGGAAATTACGGAGAGCCTCAGAGGTGTTGATATTCCGGTTATGGTAAAAAATCCCATCAATCCCGATCTTAAATTATGGTTAGGTGCTTTGGAGAGAATAAATTTTGTTGGAATTAAAAAACTTGTTGCAATTCATCGGGGGTTTTATGCTTTACGAAAATCTATTTTTAGAAACCCTCCAATGTGGGAAATACCGATTGAATTAAAACGAATTGTTCCTAATTTGCCAATAATCACCGATCCAAGTCATATTTGTGGTAATCGAAATATGCTTTTTCATATCTCTCAAAAGGCTCTTGACCTTGAGATGGACGGTCTGATGATAGAGTCGCATATTAACCCGCTGGTTGCTAAATCGGATGCCGAACAGCAACTTTTACCGAAAGACCTTAAAAAGCTTCTTTCAAAATTAGAGATTAGAAAACCTACAGGATCTAAAGAATTTCAAAATAAATTATCAGAATTAAGAAGCGATATTGATCACATTGATAATGATCTTATTGATATTCTGGCAAACAGAATGGATATTATAAAAGAAATTGGAATATTTAAACGGAAAAACAAAATCACGATTCTTCAATTAAAACGCTGGAGTTACATTATCGAAGATCGCATAAATAATGGAATTGATCAGGGATTAGACAAAGATTTTTTGATTAAACTACTTGAATTAGTTCATATTGAATCTATTCGTATTCAGAATGAGATAATGAATGAGTAGGAAGTTTTAACAATTTAAGAATTCAGATTTAAGATTTAAAATGTTGTTTATTATTAGTGAATTAATAAATAAAAATCATAAATCTAAAATCATAAATCTAAAATTTCATCAACATAATTGACTTTATAAACCGACACAAGTTAATCTATATTTTAGGAAGTTAATTAACAGCCTACATCCACTTATTGGATTTAAACAAAGCTATCATACCACCGGCAATTAAAATCATAGCACCAACCACTATCCAAAATGAATTAGGATTGCCTTGGAGTGGGAGACCCACATTCATTCCGTAAAGCCCGGTAATAAAAGTTAAAGGAAGCAAAATTGATGAAACCAATGTTAAAACTTTCATGATTTCGTTTATCCGGTTTGCCTGTAGCGAATCAAATGTTTTTGATAAACCCTCTATCAGGTCTTCATAATCCTCGGTCATATCCCACATCTTCTGATAATAATCGAGAATATTACCCCAGTAGTCTTCCATGTTTTTGGCAAAACCATCAATAGTACCGGTTTCAAATTTATGAAATAATCTAAGTTGAGGTTTGAAAAGTGTATTTAACAGAATGATATTTTTTCGTGTGATAGATATTTCTCCAATAGTTTTTTGTGCTCTTTTGCTGAACAATTCTCTGTGTAAATATTCAAGTTCGCTACCAATTTTTCGGATTAATAATAAAGATTCTGTCATCAGGCGTTCAAGAAGCCGATAAAGTAATTTATCACTTGTTCGAACTTCAAATTCCTCTTTTCTTTTTTCCTGATCTTTTGCTTCATTAAACATTTTTGAAATTGTCCATTCAGTATTCTCCAATGTTATAATATAATCTTTGCCCCAAAATATTTTTACTTCATTAGTGTAAAGAAAAGTATTTTTAGAATCGAAAGAAGGAAAATGAAGTATCAGAAAATAATAATCATCATAAATATCAATCTTAGGTCGTTGATTAACACTTTTACAATCTTCGATATCAAGCGGGTGGAAATGGTATGTGTTTCTTAAATATTTGAGATCTTCATCATCGGGCTTGAGTATATGCTGCCATTTTAATGTACCTATATTAATAATTTCTCTCATAATACTCCTCCATTTTTTAGTGATGAAATTCTACATTCCTTGTTTTTTTTAAGCCCCAAATGTACGCAAATATGTTTAATTCTTATTTTATTGAAAGAAAAAAAATAAATAATCATCAAAACCCTTGTCTGTTAAGGTATGAAAAATTGTTGATAAAATCTCAAATTGTTAAAATGTGACTTTATGGATGGATATTAATGGGGTAAAGATTTCCATTCAAAGGTCTCAATAAGGTGATCAATATCTTCTTTTATAAAATCAATTACCGGAGCAAGAGAATCATTATTAGGAATAATATTAAAATATAAAGCTCCTCTTACAAAATGATTTACACTATCGGTTACAAAGAATTGAAGAGGAGATGCAGCACCAATACCATTTATATTGTATTTAAGACCAAATACATTTGATTCTTTGTTCAAAATCAATTCATCATCAATTGAACTGGCTTTGGGAATAAGTTTAACAACCATCGTGCGTGTGTCTTCGAGATATTCAACAAGATTATTATTTACCCGTTTGTAGCTAATATACAGAATTCCCTGAAATTCAGGAAATACAATATTAATCCAATAAGGTTCGTTGGGAGAATGTTTGCCGGGATAAATTTCGGCATAATCCGGATATTCGAATTTATATGGGAAATTTGTATCAAGACTGATATAATTCTTTTGTGGGAGATCAATTCTGAAATATCCTCGTGGTTTTGGAACATAATTATTATCACAGGAGCTTATCAATAGAAATATTACTAACACAATTATAATAGATGCAAGTATAGTTTGAAGTTGTTTGCTTGTTGTTTTTTTATTAATTATTTTCAAATTACTTATTTTTAATTAATTGTAAGTTTAATTTTTTTGATCCTTCGCTTATCGGCAGCAAGGATAATAAAAGTGAATATTCCAAATTCGATTTTTTCTTCTTTTGCAGGAATCTTTCCTTCGAGTTCTAAAATCAAACCGGCCAAAGTATCGGAATCACCTTTTACTTCATCAAAGATAGAGTCATCTATGTCAAGAATTTTACATAGATCGATCAGCATAATTTTACCTTCAAAAATATAATTGTTATTATCAATTTTTGAAAATAGTTTCTCGTCGTCTATACTATCAAATTCATCGCTAATTTCTCCAACAATTTCTTCAAGAATATCTTCAAGAGTAACTATTCCCGAAGTCCCGCCATATTCGTCAACTACAATTGCAAGATGGATTTTTTTCTCTTGAATTTCTTTTAAAAGATCATTTATTTTTTTGTTTTCAGGAACAAAGAAAGCCGGACGCAATAATGATCTCCAATTAAAACTATTATCCTTTTCGAGATAAGTCAAAAGGTCTTTTATATATAATATTCCAATTACCTGATCAAAGTTTTCTTTAAAAACCGGTATTCTCGAAAATCCCGATTCATTGATAAGCTTTAGTAATTCATCAAATTTTGCTTCCGAATCAATAGCAGTAACATTAGTTCTGGCTTTCATAATTTCTCTTACTTCAATGTTGCCAAACTTAACAATGCCTTTTAAAATTTTGGTTTCTTCTATTGATGTTTTTTCATCAGTAGTAATATCAATTGCTTCCGAGAGGTCTTTCATTGATAGTTCTGATTTCTTTTTTGAAATTTTTTTGTCGATTATCGAAGTTGACCTCAAAAGTAATGAGCTTATCGGATAAAATAGTTTTATTAATAATAATAGAGTTCCGGCCATAAAACCTGCAAATTTTTCATTATTTTGATTGGCATAAATTTTAGGTAATATTTCGCCAAAGAATAAAATAAATGAGGTAATTAAAATTACCTGAATTACAAATGCAATAATTTGAAAATCAACAAGATTAAATAATTCACTTGTTATATATGTTGACAAGATTACAATTGCAACATTGACAAAATTATTTGAAATAAGTATAGTTGCGAGCAATCGTTTTGGTGTATCCAGCAATTTGAATATCAATGAATGTTTCCCCTTTTTTAATTGTATTTTCTTTAATTGTGAATGTTTTAAGGAAAAAAAAGCTATCTCAGATCCCGAGATCATGGCAGAACAAAATAACAGAAAAAACATTACAATTATTCCTATTGTAGCTCCAAGGGACAATGGCTTTAATAATACACTTACTGCTAAAATCATTTCAGATAATAAATGTCCGATTTCAGGATATTCCAAAACTTCTACTTTTTTATTTTATAATATAAATTTTATTATATCTAAAATCCGCAAGTATTTTTTGTTAGCCGCTAATATCACTAATTTACACGAATTTTACTTCACTCAATTGGGTTAAGTAAAAATATGTTCTATTTTATGATTATTCGCGCATTCGCAGCTATTTATATGTTTTATTTGCGGATTCATGGTACTATTTAACGTACAAAATTAATAATATTTGATAAATATACTCATTCTGCTTAAATTAACTATGATTTTTACTAAGACTGTCATGGTATGTTTTGTATTGATATGTGGTATATATGGGAAATAAGGGAATAGTCAAGTCTGAAAACACATAAACGATGGAATAGGAAAAATTGTACTCCGATTTTATTCCTGAAAGAAAAAATCCGCTGAACAGAAAGTTATAAAAATAATAACAAAAAATCTGTTCAACGGAAATACAACTAAAAATATTACAATTCTTAGTTGTACTAAAATACATATCATACAGGTTTATTACACATTGTAAACTTTACGAATGCAGGATTTGATATTTAACTAATTTTGCATTTTTGTTTAGTAACAGTTTAAAATGGCAAATCACCTCCATCTTTTTGTTCAGGGGGCGGTTCTTCAATTTTCCCTTCAACTTTTCCCTCATTTGTCAAATTCCTGGCACCTCCAAGCATATTCATATTATCGCAAAGAATTTCTGTTGTATACCTTTTATTACCATCTTTATCATCCCACTGTCGGGTTCTAATTCTTCCTTCGATATATACTTTATCGCCCTTTTTAAGGTATTTTTCTGATATCTCGGCTAATCCACGCCAAAGAACAATATTGTGCCATTCGGTATGTTCCACCTTATTGCCGTCTTTTGACTTATACGATTCTGTAGTAGCAATTGGAAAATTTGCCACTGATACTCCACTTTCTAAATGCCTTACTTCGGGATCTTTTCCAAGATTTCCAATTAGAATTACTTTGTTTACTCCAGCCATAGTTTTAATTTTTTAATAATTATTACAAATTTACAAATCTTTAACCATAAATTTGGTTAATTTTATGTTTAATATCATTTCTTAAAATTTGTTCTTGACTTTTCAATCTTTTTATGGATTTTTTTTGTTTTTATTTTTTAATTAAAGCAGTTACATATATATAACATAAAGATACACAGGCAATAATAGGCTACCTGCTTTAAATAACATTTATTAAAATAATTAAAATAAATAATATTTATTTTGCTCAAAAAGCCAATTCTACAGTATCAAACAATTTTATTTTGAGATGTTTATAAAAAAAACTTTAAATAAAGTTTTGAACTTTATAAATTTATATATCTTTGCAAACCAATAAAAAATTGAATTTTAAAAACTAATAAAAAAATACATCATGACAAAAGCAGAAATCGTAGCAGAAATTGCTAACAAAACAGGCGTAGAAAAAGTTTCAGTTCAAGCAACAGTTGAAGAATTCATGGAAACTGTAAAAAATTCTATGATCAACGGAGAGAATGTTTATTTACGAGGATTTGGTAGTTTTACCATTAAAAAAAGAGCAGAGAAAACAGGAAGAAATATTTCAAAAAACACAACTATAATTATTCCTGCTCACAATATACCTTCTTTTAAACCTGCAAAAACTTTTGTTAACTCTGTTAAAGAAAACGTAAAATAATTGTAGTATTAATTATTTAAATGAAAATTTAATATGCCAAGCGGGAAAAAAAGAAAAAGACATAAAATGTCGACCCACAAACGTAAAAAACGTTTGAGGAAAAACAGACATAAAAAAAATAAATAACATTTGTTATTTATTTAAATTCATGAAAATATTATCACATAAAGCTATTGAGGTTTTGTGTGAAAATATTTCATTTCGCCATAAATTTTCAATAATACCTTCTGCACGTTAATAGCATTGTTTTACTCAAAAGATATTTTCTATTATCGGATGATTTTTTTTTATTAGTTCATATATAAACTAGCATTAATTTTTAAGTAATGTCATTTTTTTTGAGATTATTTGAAAGTTGTATGCACATATTAAAAATATTTAAGTGGATAGAGAACTAATAATAAATTCCAAATCTTCGGGTGTAAATATTGCATTGCTGGAAGATAAATCTCTGGTAAAGTTACATAAAGAAAAGGATGATAATAATTACTCGGTAGGAGATGTTTATCTGGGAAGAGTGAAAAAAATAATGCAGGGACTTAATGCTGCATTTATTGACATAGGTTATAAAAAAGACGCTTTTCTTCATTATCTCGACCTCGGACCCCAAGTAAATTCTTTCAATAAATATACTGCTTTAAGCCAGACAAACAAACTTGGAAAAATTTCAATGGAAAATTTCAAGCTTGAAAATGACATTGAAAAAACCGGAAAAATTTCTAAAGTAATTCGTTCGGGTCAAAAAATACTGGTGCAAATAAGTAAGGAACCAATTTCTACTAAAGGTCCTCGTACTTCGGCTGAAATTTCTTTTGCCGGAAGGTATTTAGTTTTAATACCATTCTCAAATCGGATTTCAATATCTCAAAAATTAAAAAATCCAACTGAGCGAAAACGTCTAAGAAGATTAATACAGAGTATCAAACCAAATAACTTTGGAGTAATAATTCGAACAGTTGCCGAAAAAAAAGGTGTTGAAAAGATCTTGTAAATAAATGGACTTTACTTTCAAAAAAACTTACTTCTGCAAAACCTCCTTTAAGAGTTGCAAGTGAACTTGATCGTACTACTGTTATATTACGAGATATACTTAACGAATCTTTTAATAGTATTTGGGTAGATGATAAAATTTTATTTGAAGATATAAAAAGTTATATCACTACAATTGCTCCCCAAAAAATTGATATAGTAAAATTACATTCCGGTAAGAAACCAATATTCGAACAATTTGGTGTTGATAAACAAATAAAATCATCATTCGGGAAAACAGTAACAATAAAAAGTGGTGTTTATCTTGTTATTGAACATACCGAGGCTCTACATGTAATTGATATAAATAGCGGGCATAGAGTTAATAAAGATAATAGTCAGGAAACAAATGCTCTGCAAGTAAATCTTGAGTCAGCTGTTGAAGTTGCACGACAATTGCGCCTTCGCGATATGGGTGGTATTATTGTAGTTGATTTTATTGATATGCATGAAGCAAAAAATCGTCGTGAGTTGTTTCAAAAGATGAAAGATGAAATGGCAAAAGACGATGCCAAACATACTGTATTACCTCCTACAAAATTTGGGCTGGTGCAAATTACACGTCAGCGTGTTCGCCCTGAAATGAATGTTGATATTGTTGAAGAATGTCCTGTATGCAAAGGAAGCGGGAAAATAAAACCAAGTATTATTTTTACTGATGAAATAGAAAATAATCTTAAATATCTTATTCAAGATCAGAATGAGAAAAAACTTAAATTAAATTTACATCCTTATCTTTATGCTTATATTACTAAAGGTTTTTATTCTATGCAAATGAAATGGTTTTTTAAATTTGGAAAATGGATTAAAATAAAATCAATGCCTTCTTATCATTTTCTTGAATGTCGTTTTTTTAATAAAAATGATGATGAGAT
>JAIORY010000088.1 GCA_021107915.1 Bacteroidales bacterium
ATCTAAATTCTAAAATCTTAAATTGTTATAACGTAACTTTATGGACAAACACTAATTAAAGTTGCTTTTATTTTCAGCTCTTATAATATATTTTTCAATATCTCTGCTTTCGTAGCTTTTGTCAAACTCATTTTTTATTCTTTTGTAGTTTCTTAAAGCTTTGTCATATTCTCCAAGATCTTCGTATGCCCATCCTGCTTTCATAAGAAACACCGGTGTAAGAAAATCATTAACATGATTATTTGCTGCCTGTAAATAAAAATTTACAGCTTTTTCCGGTTTGTTAAGTTCAATATAGGCATCCCCAATTACTCCGATAGCCATCGAACTTACCATCATATCATCACCATCAAATCTTTTCAAGTGGTGGATTGCTGTTTCAAATTCGCCCTTTTTCATAAAACAAAGTCCGGCATAATAATTAGCAAGACTAGCTGATTTTGTTGGACCATATTCGTCTATGATGTCAATAAAACCAAGATAATTCCCATCACCATACAATGCTTTATCAATTGAGTCGTTTTGATAATAGGTTTCGGCCATGAATATTTGTGATTGGGCTTCTTCCTCTAATGGAGCTATATAAAATTTTTGATATCCAAAATAAGCCAAAATAATTATTACAATTGCTGAAATAACTATTACTAATATTTTTTGCTTATCTTCAATAAATCTTTCCGTTTTACTTAAAACTTCCTCAAAAGCAACCATGCCTTCTTCGGTTTTGTTTTTTCTTAAGTCTTTCTTCTTTACCATAATGATTTTTAATTTTGTGGTGCAAAAGTAGTTTTATTTTTAATAAATAATACTCATTATTAGAATTTTTTTTTATTATTATATATGAATGATAATCAATAAAAACACCTTGTGTTTGGTATTTAAACTTAACTTTTTAATTCTATTACGAATTTAACGGGTAACATTTAAATGATAGAAGGTTATATGTAACTAATCATTAAAAGCATTTTCGCAAAATAGTTGTAGAACCAACTTTTTTAAAAATCTTTGTAATAAATTGAAAATAAAAACAATTTAAATGCTATTAATAATTTCTTTTTATAATTTTGGCAACTCAATAAACACTTAATAATAAATATGGGCTATTTTTCAATTATAACAGGTACAGGCAGTTATATTCCTGAACAGATTATTAAAAATGAAGATTTCTTAAATAATGTATTTTACGATCCTAACGGAGAAAAGATTGAAAAAGATAATAATGAGATAATTGAAAAATTTCTACAAATTACCGAAATTAAGGAAAGGCGATATGTTAGCAAAGATCAGGTAACTTCAGATATTGGATTTTTATCTGCTGAAAAAGCAATTGAAGACGCAAAAATCGATAAGGAAGAACTAGATTATATTATTGTTGCTCATAATTTTGGTGATGTAAAAGATGACAATAGAATAGTTGATTTGGTACCAAGTATAGCTTCAAGAATAAAAACAAAATTAGAAATAAAAAATCCATATACAGTGGCTTATGATTTGCCTTTTGGTTGCCCGGGTTGGCTGCAGGGTGTTATTCAGGCTGATTATTTTATTAAATCCGGCGATGCAAAAAAAATATTGGTAATCGGTACCGAAACTTTATCAAGGATATCCGATCCTCATGATAGAGATAGTATGTTGTATTCTGATGGCGCTGGAGCTGTAATTCTTGAATCTATAGAAAGTAAAACCCCAGTTGGTATATTAACCCACAAAACAAGATCTGATACTCTTGATTATGCTTATTTGCTAAAGATGGGTAAAACATACAACCCTGATTCCAACGATAATAATTTATTTATTAAAATGAATGGCAGGAAATTGTATGAATATGCTTTAAATACTGTCCCTATAGTTGTTAAGGAATGTCTTGATAAAATTGACCTTAAAATAAATGATATTAAAAAGGTATTTATTCATCAAGCCAATGCAAAAATGGATTATGCTATGCTTAACCGTTTATTTAAATTATTCAATATCAAAAAAATGGATATCCCAAAAAATATCTTACCTATGATAATTGAAAAGATTGGGAATAATTCGGTTGCTACCATTCCAATTTTGTATGATTTTTTTACAAAAGGAAAATTAAAAGATCATAGTTATAGTAATAATGATTATTTTGTTTTTACTTCTGTTGGTGCCGGAATGAATGTTAATGCCCTGATATATAAAGTAGTATAGTTATTGATATCATTCAATTCTACTTGTATCCTTTTCCTGAACTTTACAGGATTTTTACAAAATTTTCATATTTTTGTGTATAATATTTATCGGGAAATTCTATTTCTTCTTTGAAAAATTCAATCACTTATTATGAAAGATTCAACAAACAATATTTCTGTTAAAAAAGAACTTCTCAAGCAAATGTTAGAAGTTATTTTGGATAACAGAAAACAAAGATTTGAAGATGTTATTAAATATCGCACAAGATATATTACTGTTATTCTGGAAGATATTTTTCAGTCTCATAATGCCAGTGCTGTTT
This sequence comes from Bacteroidales bacterium, assembly GCA_021107915.1. Classification (GTDB taxonomy): domain Bacteria; phylum Bacteroidota; class Bacteroidia; order Bacteroidales; family JAIORY01; genus JAIORY01. The sequence continues at coordinate 2,483 of JAIORY010000088.1, forward strand.
TAAGAAGCTGTGATTGCCTTGGAATACAAGATATTCATATTATTGAAAACAATAACGAATATGTTTTGAGTAATAATGTAACATTAGGATCTTCTAAATGGCTTAGCATTAAAAATTACAATCATAAAGAGGAAAACACAATTAAAACCTTAAAAAAACTAAAAAGTAACGGATACAGAATAGTTGCTACAAGTCCACACAAAAATGACTGTAAACTTGAGGATCTCCCCATTGATGGTAAATTTGCACTACTTTTTGGTACCGAACACAAAGGCTTATCTGATGAAGCTATTGAAAATGCAGATGAATTTGTATATATCCCAATGTATGGTTTTACCGAAAGCTATAATATTTCTGTTTCCGCTGCTTTATCACTTCACTATCTTTCTGAGAAACTTCGTAAGTCTAATATTAACTGGCATCTTACTGAAGAAGAAATAATTGATATTAAACTTGATTGGGCAAGAAATACCATTAATAAGCCTGATATTTTGGAAAGAGGGTTTTTAAAAAACCGAAGTTAGAAATCGAAAATCCGAAGACTGAAGATTAAAAATTTGGTTTTTATCATTGAATTTCAATAGCTAAATATTTTCTGAAACAGACAATAATTTTTTTGTATCTTTACCGGAAATTAATAAAACCAAATTAGAAGTTATGGGAAAAGGTGACAAAAAAACAAAAAAAGGCAAAAGAATAAAGGGTTCTTATGGAGTTGTAAGACCAAAAAAAAAGAAGAAAATCATAGAGATTGTCAAAAAAGTTGTCAAAAAGAAAATGCCTGTTGAAAAAGTAGAAAAGAAAAAAATAGAGCCAAATGCAGAACCAAAAGTTGTAAAATCTGCACCAAAGAAAGAGGTTGAAAAAAAGATAGCGAAAACAAAACCAACAGCAAAAAAAGTAGAAAAAGAAGTGAAGAAAAAACCAAAATCAACAGAAAAAAAACCAACAGCAAAAAAAGCCGTGAAAAAAGAAGACAAAAAAAAATAAAATCAAATTTCTTTTTATAATCGAATTAGCAAGGAGTTACATACTTCTTGCTAATTTTTTAAATACCTCACCTCTCTCAATAAAATCACTAAAAATATCATAACTTGCTGCAGCCGGCGATAATAAACAAACTTTTCCAATTCTTGTTTTTCTTTTAATAATTTTAAAAGCATCATTAAAATTATCAACAGAATAATATTTTTGATTGCGATTATTATAGTTGTTGAGTAATTCCTTAATTCTTCCCCCTGCTTTTCCCATAAATATCAGGTTTCTGATTGAAGTACCGGCAAGGAATTCACTTAAATAATTATAATCAAGACCACGATCAAAACCACCAAGAATTATTGTGTCAATATTCTTTATTGTTCGTACTGCTTCAATAGTGGCTTCGGGAATAGTGGCAATGGAATCGTTGTAAAAATGAAGATTTCTAAAATTCCCGACGTACTCAAGGCGATGTTGTAACCCTCTGAACGATTTAATACCTTCAATTATAGCTTTATCAGGAATACCTATAATTTTACAACAAGTAATAGCTGCCATTATGTTTTTTATATTATGTTCTCCTTTCAAAAATCGAGGTTCATTTAAACTAAAAAAACTCTGACATTCATTACCATTTTTAAAATAAATTGATTTTTCGTCCGCAAAACACCCGTCATTTGGTATTTTCATAAATGAAAAAGAATGACTGTTTTTTTTCGAATTATATTTATCAAGTGCCTTAAAAGTTGTTTCATCATCGTCATTATAAATAAAATGATCGTTTATTTCTTGATATTTTGTTATTAAAAATTTTGTGTCTTTATAATCATTAAATGAAAGATAATGATCAAGATGTTCAGGAAAAATATTTAGTAAAACCCCAATGTGAGGGGACTTTCTTATATGTTCGAGTTGGTGTGATGATAATTCAAACACGATTTTTGTTTTTTTATCAATTCGGCTGATACTATCGAAAGGAGCTATGCCAATATTGCCAACTAACACAGTATTGCTTGTGTGGTATTTGATCATCTCAGAGATTAAACTGGCAGTTGTACTTTTCCCTTTTGTGCCTGTTATCCCGATTGTTTGTTCAAAATATGCCTGAAGAAAAATATCGCTTTGTGATGTAATTCGTTTTTTTGCTACAGGTCTGTTTAAATGATTAAGCGAAATTCCGGGAGCTTTAAAAATCACATCATAATCATTTAGTTTTTTCAGATGCTTTTTACCAAGAACAAATTTTAGATTTTTATCGTTATAATTATATTTTTTTTCTTCAATGATATTTTCATTCTTATCGGCAATAGTAAGAGACATTTTAGGAAAATGCTTTCGAATTAATTTATAAGTCGATTGCCCTTCTCTACCAAAACCAAGAATAACAACATTTTTATTTTTAATTTTACTTTTTAATATTTCTATCATTTATTTAATCATTTACGCATTTAATTATTTACTCATTCATACATTTATTTCGTAATAAAACCTCAAACCCCTCAGTAAGAAAATGCTTATTCTCAAAGCTATTAAGCAATTTTTCCTTGTCGGGAAATGTTTGCTTTTCGTTTAATAAATATGTTTTGTAATGCTGAAGAAGTTTTGGTAAATTATCTTGATCGGATGATTTAATAATTGCTCTGATTGCAGCATTTACTTCATCAATTGTTCCAATACATTCAAAAGGTTTTTCTTTAGCATTGCCTGTGAGTTGCTCAAAAATTTCAATTAAATTCTCATCATTAAAAAGGTCTTTGTTAAATATTTTTATAAGCTCCTTCTTTTTGACAAAAGGTGATAAAATAATAAATGTAAAGAGGCATTTTGGGCAATTACCACACCATTCATCGACTTTGCTTCCAACGTTACAACTTCTAAATCCTGAGAAATGCTCTGAGTATTTTGAAAATATTTTTGCAATTTGCAGTTCGTTAATCGGACGCAAAAAGCTAAAATAATTTATACCCTCACTAACATATTTTGACAGATACTCTCTGAAGTCTTTTTCAAATTCTAATGATTTTGAATATTGATGATTGATGTTTGTATTTCCAACAGTTGCTTCATTGGCACTTGATTCGTTGGAAAGAACAATGTTTTGTTTTCCTGAAATTACAGCAGCTATCACCGAAGTAAATGCCAGAACCGCCGAAAATGGAGTATGACCGTTTAAAAATCCTTTTTCGTTAAGTTCGATTAATTTTGAATCAATAGTCCTGTCGATAACAATGGAATCGTCAATAGAAAATCCTGCAGTTTTTATTGTTCTTTCTCTTGCTTCGTTGGAATTTAAAACTAAGGGTGTAATATTTTTTTGTGTTGATTTCAGCGTTTCAATAGTTACAATAGAATCTTTTCCTCCGCCAATTGGAACTATTAAATCATCATTAAATTCAAATTCAAATCTTAATAATTTATTTTCAGAAGTGCTTTTTATTCTAACGAATGAATTATTATCGGTTTTGATATTGTTTAAATAAAAGAATTCGCCTAAGCCATTAAAGTATAACTTTTTCCACCAACTTATCTGTTCCTTTGTCAGAGAATGTGGTTTGATAATTATTTCAGGTGAGCAGGTAGTTTTCCAGTAACTTATCAATTCAATCATCCCAAGATTAAAAACAAGATTACTTAATATAGAATCGGATAATATTTCAGCTTTATAGAATTTCCGTTTTTGGAAAATTAGTTTTGGTTTGAAAAAATATTTATCCGAAAGATTGAAAAAATATTCAATACTTAATGTGTTGCAATCTGTGGAAAAGCTGTATTTTTCGAATATAAAATATGGATATTCAGAGCGTAATAATTTATATTTATTGCAATTATCTTTTATTTTCACAAAAATGGTATTATATTTGATACTTATTTAAAAAATCAAAAGTAATAATTTGCCATTGAAAAATTAATAATTATGACAGATATCAGTAAATTTTTAAAAATCAAATCAAATAATATCGCTCCTTCACGGGGAAAATTGTTGATATCTGAGCCATTTCTAAATGATTATTATTTTAAGCGATCTGTTGTATTGCTTGCCGAGCACAACGAAGAAGGTTCATTTGGTGTAATAATGAATAAGCCTGTTACCGTAAAATTTAATGAAGTAATTAAAGATTTTCCTGATTTTGATGCTCCACTATATCTTGGTGGTCCTGTAAAAAGCGACAGTCTGTTTTTCGTTCACACAATGGGATCAAAAATAAGCAATAGTATTGAAATTATTGATGGACTGTACTGGGGTGGCAATATTAATGAAATTAAAGAAATGATAATGCTTGGGGTACTTAATAGTAATGATATTAGATTTTATATAGGATATTCGGGATGGGAATCAAAACAGCTTGAAAGTGAATTAGAAAAAAACTCATGGCTTGTTTCAACAATGAATTCAAAAAAACTCCTAACTACCGAACCGGATATTCTTTGGAAAACCTCACTCGACACATTAGGAAATGACTATAAAATCTGGAATAATTTTCCTTCTGATCCGGGCTCAAATTAAAAGATATTTTAATATTTTTGGCTCAATTTATTAAAATGATATTATAAAGTTTTATTATGAATATTACTTTTCGTCCAACAACTTCTTCTGAAAGAATTCCACAAATTGATATTTTAAGAGGTTTTGCTTTATTTGGCATTTTGATTGTGAATGTTTTTGGTTATAATTCATCATTTTTTGATTTTTCCGGTTTTTACAAAACATTTGATGATCCTTTGAATACTACAATCTTTGATTTGGTTATTGGCTTTGGATCTGATAAATTTATTTTTATTTTCTCATTCCTTTTTGGATTAGGATTTTCAATAATGTATTTGAAATATGGTTCTGACGAAAAGAGGTTTTTTCAATTATATCTTCGCCGTTTATTTATTCTTATGATTTTTGGAATAGTTCATATTCTTTTTTTCTGGGCCGGAGATATTTTATTTTCGTATTCTTTAATGGGTTTAATATTATTATTTTCAAGAAAACTCAGATCAGGTTTAATATTATTTTTAAGTGTCTTTTTATATTTTTTCCCGATAATTTATATTGCTTTTGAAAGTGTATTTCCATTTTTACCTTCGGCACTAAATTCTGTTACTGAACTAAAAATGCCCGAAGTAATTGATGTTTATTCGAGTGGTTCTTATCTGGAAATTTTAAAGCTTAGAATTCATGAATATTTTGCTTTCCGAAATATAAACTTGATTTATTATGCACCTAAAATTTTGTCTTTATTCTTTTTTGGTTTTTTGTTTTACAAACACAAATATCTTACAAAAATAAACTCTTCGAAAAGTAAATATTTTATTATATTTTTTGTTTTTATTTCGATTGGAATATTATTAAATTTATTTACTGAAGCCATTGTAAACAGTTTGGCTAATCCCGAAACAAATCATTTCTATACCGCAATCTATATGGGTGTATTTGAAATCACAAATATTTTCCTTGGGCTCAGTTATATTCTCTTGATTTTACTTTTATCTAAGGTGATAATATTTAGAAAAATCCTTAATCCATTAAAATATATTGGTCGCATGGCTCTTACAAATTATTTGATGCAATCCGTAATTTTTACAACAATAATGTACTCTTATGGATTTGGATATTTTGGAAGTATTCAACCATGGCAGCTTGTGATATTTGCGATACTGCTATATATTTTTCAGCTAACTATTAGTATTATTTGGTTAAAAAACTTTCGCTTTGGTCCTCTCGAGTGGGTGTGGAGAAAGTTAACATATTTGGGTTTTTTCAAACCGTCTTCACGTCAAGTGCATCACGCAGTGCATTTCCGATGAGCATAAAAGCAAGCACCATCAAAACAATTGCAATTCCGGGAAGAACAGCAAGGTATGCAGAGTCAAGAATAATGTAAGCATAATTTTCTTTTATCATGCTTCCCCATGAAGGCATCGGGGGCTGTACTCCTATTCCGAGGAAACTTAGCCCGGCTTCTATTAATATCGCAGCAGCAAAATTTGCAGCCGAAATAACTATTACAGGACTTAAAACATTTGGCAAAATATGCCTGAAAATAATTCTAAAGCTACTAAATCCAAGAGCCTTTCCTGCTTCCACATATTCTTTTTCACGAACACTTAATATTTGCCCCCGTACTACACGGGCAACTTCAACCCACATTGTGAGACCCACTGCAACAAACACTTGCCAAAAACCTTTTCCAAGTGCAAATGTAATTGCAATAACAAGCAATAATGTAGGAATTGACCAAATTACATTTATAAACCAAACAACAATATCATCAACACGTCCACGAAAATAACCACCCAAAGAACCTAAAAGTATTCCAATAATCAGAGAAATAAAAACAGAAATAAACCCAACCGACAAACTCACACGAGTGCCTATTAACAAGCGACTTAAAAGATCCCTCCCAAAACGATCGGTGCCTAAAAGAAATGTTTTTGTAATAATATAATCATCAATAACTATTTGTTGTAGCTCTTCGATAGAAATTTCTATATGTTTTCCGTTTACATCATAAAAACTTAATAAATTACCATTTATGCTTAAATTATTATTTTCATAAGATAATGCGTAACAAACATCAATAAGATCAAATGAATGTTCTTGCATAATTGCACTATCCACTTCGCTATACTCAGAGATTACAATCCTATCATCAATAAAATAATATGAGCTAAAAGGTATTTCAGTAAACTTACTTTTTTTTCCATAAAGCATCGTTGTAAAAAAATTACTATTTCTTTCAATCTCATTTTTTGTAATTCTTAAAATATAAACTTTAAACCCCGGCTTTTTTGTTGTAATCTCCAATGATTGTCTGTTTGCATAAGGAGTGCTGTCAGGTGTTATCAGATAGCCCGCAACGGCAACAAAAAAGGCAAGTATAATAAAACCAACAGATGCTAATGCAAGATTATTTTTCAAAAATCTTCTTAGGGCTAATTTTGATAATGAGCCGGAACTAACATATTTTCTTTTTCGAAATATCACAAAAGATAACATTTTGATATTGCTGCAAATTTAAGATAATTCCCTAATTCTATAAAAATTGATTTTAATTAATTTTTTTTAAAAACCTTATTTTATATTGAATATTTTTTTAATTTTGCACTCCGAAAAAATGGTGCCTATAGCTCAGTTGGTTAGAGCATCGGATTGTGGTTCCGAGGGTCGTGGGTTCAAATCCCATTAGGCACCCAAATAAAAAAGCTACTCTGTTACTGAGTAGCTTTTTTCTTATTTTATTCATTATGACATTCTTTGTATATATTCTAAAGTCTCAGAAAACCGGAAAATTTTATATCGGGCAAACAAATGATATTAACTCCAGATTAAACTCTCATAACAAAGGTTATTCAAAATACACTAAACCCGGGCGACCATGGACACTCATTCATTCTAAACAATTAGATACTCGAGCAGAAGCTATGAAATTAGAACGTCGATTGAAAAATTTTAAAAGCAATTTCAAATTAATTAATTGGATAAGTAATGATAATGCGGAGAGGGTCGTGGGTCCCGAAAAATAAAAATTTTTAAATTTTTTTTATTTTTCGAGGATCCTCGTCCCTTTGGGACGGGATTCAAATCCCATTAGGCACCCAAATA
>JAIORY010000288.1 GCA_021107915.1 Bacteroidales bacterium
CAGGCTAATTCCTACTAAAAAGGATTAGTGTATAGGGATTTTTATTATTTGCAGGGGTTTATTTATTATTTACAGCTTGCGTAAATTAAATGATTGGTGGTAATTGATAGTAATTAATTGTAATTGGTTGTAATTTGTAGTAATTGGCAGTAATCATTTTATCATTTAAGCATTTAAGCATTCAACAATAAAACAGTAAAATTTATGATAATTGTCTAATATCAGCTTATAGACTTTAGTGCATTAAGAAAACTCTCTTTTTTTCTTATAGAAACAGGAATAGATTTACCGGATTTCAACCGGACGCTGCCACTGCCCTTTTTCTCATAAGAATCGACATATTGCAAATTAATAAGGTGAGATTGATGTACACGAAAAAAACCATAAACCGATAACATCTCTTCAAACTCTTTTAGAGTTTTTGAAATCATAATTTTATTTTTTCCTTCAATAAAAATATTGGTATAATTCTCACTCGCCTCACAATGTATGAGTTTTTTTATCTCAACAACAAAAACATTTTCGTTGGTATTTAAGATTATTTTTTTATCCTGACTAACATTATTCAAATTATCAATACATGTCTCAATCTGAAGGTTTATCTGCTCTTCATTTTCAAGTACTTGTTGAACTTTTGAAATTGCAAGTCGCAATTCATCCGGTTTTACCGGTTTTAGGAGATAATCAAGTGCACTAAGTTTAATGGCTTTCAAAGCGTATTGATCATAAGCAGTAACAAAAACAATCTTAAAATCTTTTTTCTTTATTTTTTTTACCAGATCAAAACCTGTTCCATCAGGAAGATGAACATCAAGCAGCAACAAATCCGGTGAGGTCTTTTCAATTAAAGCAATCCCTTCTTTTACCGAAGCTGAATGACCTGCAATTTCAACTTCAGGGCAATAAAACGAAAGCATATTTTCTAATGCTTTTCTTGCATTAACTTCATCTTCAATTATTATGGTTTTTATTATCATCATTTTGTTTTTTTTAGTTAATGTATTTTTAGTTGATTACATTTTACTAAAACCAGATGTGGAAATCCATACGGACAAGTTTGGAAATTAGAAATTAGAAATTTGGCATTCCCCTGAATTTTAAATTTCAAATTTCGTTATATAATTATCCCCCTTGTTAGTCCAAATCAAATCTTAAATCTCAAATCATAAATCTCAAATATATTTAATATGGAATATTAAAAGCTACTTTTGTACCCGCCACACTTCCATCAGTATTTTTAATTTCTTCGAGTGTAAAAGTAATTTTACCACCACGTTTTTTACGTAATATTTCAAGTCTTTTACGGCAAATAGAAATTGCCAACGATTCGTGTTTGTGTTCTGTTTTTTCTTTTTGTTGACGGCTCGCTGTTAAACCGATTCCATTATCCAAAACAGTAAATCTTATTACCCCGCCGGATAATTGATATTTTACATTTATTTTTCCTTTTCGGTTAAGATTTTTTAATCCATGTTCAATTGCATTTTCCAGAAAAGGCTGAGCCAACATTGGAGGAATTAAATAATCCCCGTTTTTTAATTCAGAATCTATTTCAATAGAATAATCAAATTTATCTTCAAAACGCAACTTTTGTAACTTCAAATATAATTCAATGGTTTCTAATTCTTTTTCAAAACTAATATTCTCCTTTCTGCTGTTATCAAGTATCAAACGAATAAGGTAAGCAAAATCCGAAAGATAATCACCTGCGAGATGAGTTTGATTTGAATAAATATAATTTTGAATAGCAAAAAGTGAATTAAAGATAAAGTGAGGATTCATTTGTAATCTCAAAAGTTTCTGATTCAACTCACTATTAAATAACGAAAGTCGTATGCTTTTTATACGAGTCCACCAAATAAAAGATATTAAAGAAAGTACAGCTATAATAATCAAAGCAATAAACCACCACCTGATCCAAAAAGGAGGAGTAATTGTAATAATACATGAAGCAGCATTTGAGAGCTTATTTCCCTGATTATCTTCAACTTTAACACTAAATAAATATTTCCCGGTCGGAACATTTGTAAATGTGGCTTTTTTATCAAATGCCGGCATTTTAATCCAATCTTTGTTAAAACCTTCCAATTTATAAAAGAGTTTAAAAGGATTATTTGCTCCCCAAACATTAGAAGCAATTTGAATGGTAAAAAAGTTTTCTTTATGGTTTAGTTTAACTAATTCCATATTTTCAAGACAAGGAATTTTAACTTTATCAAATACAAATAATGAAGAAAGAAAAACATCAGGCATTTGTTTATCCAACCTAACTTTTTCAGGCTCAATTATTGCAATCCCATTTATTCCGGCAAACATTAATCTTCCATCTTGCAACTTTATTCCACTTGCATTGTTTTCGAAAAAAGACAGGTTTACCGTGGATGAATAATCAGTTATACTTTTGCTTTGATGATTATATTTAAGTAGCCCTTTATCTGTCATTAACCAAACTGAAAATTCATTTTCCGCTAACAAACCAAATATTTCAATTTCTTCATTTTCCTTATTCAAAATAATTTTATCTACTTTTTGTTTTTCTGCGGAAGCATAATAAAGACCTTTTGCACCTATCCAAATATTACCGGATTTATCCTTTTGAATATCAAATATCTTTTTTTCATCAATACCAATATCATGATTAATTTGAGAATAAAAACAAATAGAAGTATCACTTTTAGGAAGATAAAGATGTAATCCGCTCACAGTAGTTCCCATCCATAAATGTCCTTTATTATCCATTTCGAGGCAAGTTATAAGTCGAGTAAATGATGTCATTCTAAATTTATTCTTAAGACTTTTCCCAAACTCACCTTTTAATGGATTGAACATTGTAAGTCCATCTGCACCCCAAAAACCAAGGTACAAATTTCCATAGTTATCAAAAACCATATCATTATACCAATCAACTGTAGTATTATTTTTATTATATGAATACAAAGTAAACTCATTATTATCAGGATCAATAAAACCAAAACCAAGTCCTGCCCACAATCCGCAATAAATATCTCCTTCAGAACTTATCGTGATACATCGAACTTTATCTGAAGGAAGACCTTTTGTATTTTTTGTATTGAAATGAGTAACAGTATGTTTTTCCGGATCGTAACTATCAACACCATGTTCTGAAGTACCAATCCAAACTATTCCGTTTTTATCCTGTGATAATGCTGAAATTGAAGAAGAAATCGGTGTTTCAGGCATTCCCGGAATATGAAAAAGATATTGAACACCCGGAGTTTCGGGTTTATAAACAGATACTCCCCGAGCAGATGCAACCCATATTTGATTATAATTATCCTCAAGAATATCATAAATATAATTTCCGGAAAGAGATTCATTATCTTCTTCGTTTGGAATAAAAGATATCATTTCACCATTTTCAGGATTATAACGTCCAAGACCATTTGCAATTCCAAACCAAAGATCACTTTTGTGATCTTCGATCATTGCCCATGAAGAAGTTTTGTAAAACATATTAAATTTTGAATCATTTTTGTCGTACAGATAAATTCCATCTGTAGAACCAATCCAAAAATTTCCTTGTAAATCAATATTAAAATATGCAACATCATTTCCTCTTTTTAATCCGGGAATATCTTCATAATTACTTTTTGGAAAGCCTTTTAATTTACCATTCTTTTCATTGAGAATAAATGGTCCTTGTCCCCGACCCCCCAACCATATATTTTTTTCATCATCACGAAAAACAGTATTGTAATAATAATATGGCTGATTTGTGTAAGGATGTTTATATTGCTTTAAGACTTCAAGAGTAATAATATCAACTTTCCAAAGATATCCTTGTTGCGTATTTACCCATAACAAACTATCGCCTTCTGCTAATATTTCTCTAATATAAAAAGTATCAGAAGGATTTTGAGTAGTATCCGGTCCAAATATTTTTATAAAATCATCATTGTTATAATCGTAATAACATAAACCATTTTCTGTTCCAATCCATAACCTTCCAAAATAATCCGGCTCAATACAATATACTTTTGAAGAAGGCAGAGACCCGGGAGTCCAGTCATTTACATAATGTTTAATATTATTGCCGTCAAAACGGGATAAACATTTTGTGCCGGCAAGCCATATATAACCGAATTTATCTTGTTCAATCTCAACAATTTTACCACATGAGCTACCAAGAATTGGTGAAAAATCAGTGAAACGGACATAAACATCGTTTCTTATAGATGTAATCTCAGGATTATTTTCACCCTTTACGGGAAAAGCAATAATCATTAAAAAGAAAAATAATAATACTTTTCTTAATAAGGATACTTTGGTTTTATGATTAAAAGTTTGCAATTTTATTATTATAATATTTTAAAATAAAAATTCCGGTACTATATTAGTTGTTAATCAAATTTGCCACAGATTCACAGATTATAAAATTAATCTTTTTAAATTAATGAAAACAAAAGTACAAATTACAATAATTTATCGTTTAATAAGCTATATTTGTTTTTTATAAAAATAATAATCCTCTGAACAAAGACAATCAAAATAGAGGCAACAAACTTGATGAGACAAGTTTTGAGGAACTTTTCCGAAAGCATTTCAACGGACTTTGTTTTTTTGCTCAAAACTATGTCAAAGATTTTGACATGGCAAAAGAGATTGTTCAGGAGTCGTTTATTAATCTTTGGGAAAAACGACAAAGTATTGATATTTCAAAATCAGTAAAATCCTATCTCACAACAAGTATCCGTAATAAATGCCTGAATTATCTGAGAGATACTAAAAAATTTAATACGGAGATAATTTTGAGCGATGTACTTTTTCAGGAAGTTGATTTTGAGCAAAGCGACAAGCTAATTGAAAAGGAATTGAATAATAAAATAAATAATGCAATTGATGATTTGCCCGAAAAGTGTAAAGAAATTTTTCAGCTAAATCGTTTTGAAAATTTAAAATATAAGGAAATCGCTGTTAAACTTAACATTTCAATAAAAACAGTTGAAACACAAATGTCAAAAGCTTTAAAACATTTAAGAAAGAAATTGAAAGATTATTTGTTGATATTGATTGCTTTGTTAGAGGTTTTTATTGATTGACAGATGTGAGAAATAATGGAATAACTTATATGTCCTTATATGCCTTTTATGGTTCAAAAAAATAACCATAAAAGGCATATAAGGACATAAAAGGGGGAATAGAGGCACTCATCCCGATAGCTTTCGGGATTAGACACTAAATAGAAATAATTATATAAGGGTAAAGCAAATTTAATGTGTATTATTATCGGAGGAAAGAAATGAAAAATAACCCAACATATTATCTTGACCTTATTACAAGGTACTTCACCGGTGAAACGGAAATGAATGAAATTGCTGTGCTTATTGATTGGGTGCAAGCAAGTCCCGAAAACAAAAATACCTTTGAAGAATATCGAAAGACATGGCAAAATTTGGAGAGGTCAAAAATTGAATCTCAAGTAAATATTGATAATGAATGGAATGAGTTAAGTACGAAAATCGGACTTGGAGAAAATGCAAAAGCAAAAATCATTAAGATGCATGATACTGAAAAAGAAAAAATTCATTTCTTTAAAAGCTTTGCAGGAATCGCAGCCGTTTTTGTTTTTCTGGTGGCTTCAGCATATTTTCTTAATTTTTATTTTACTAAAAACAAACTTCAACAAATTGTAGCCCAAACAGAAATACTTGAAAACAAGCTTCCTGATGGAACTCTCGTTACATTGAATTCAGGTTCGAGTATAGAATTTCCTAAAAAATTCAAAGGCAACACACGTGAAATTAAACTCAAAGGTGAAGCCTATTTTGATGTATCTCACGACAAAACAAAAGCTTTTATAATTTCGGCAAATGATATACGAATTGAGGTTCTGGGAACTTCATTTTATGTAAATACAAAATCGGGTGAAGATAAAATGAAGGTAATTTTAAACACAGGAAAAGTTGCGGTTTATTATGCCGATAATCCTGATTCCCGTATTATTATGTTGCCTGATGAAAAAGCAGAAATTGCAGTTGCAAATCATAAAATCATTAAATCTGTAAATGCCGATGAGAATTATATGGCATGGAAAACTAAAGAATTTATTTTCCGTGATCATTCTTTAAAAGAAGTTGTTGAATTATTAAATAAGGTCTATAGTTCTAATATCAGGCTTGCAAATGAAAATCTTGAAAATTGTCGAATAAATACTTCATTTAAAGGACAATCTTTAGAATCTGTTTTAAAAGTTTTGGAAGCAACACTTGATTTAGAAATTGATTATTATGAAACAGTTATTGTAATTTCAGGAGAAGGTTGTCAAGTGAATAAATGATTGATTGGTGAATTTAATCCAAAAAGCAAAAAAAAACCAAAAAAATAAAAATTGCCACGAAGACACCAAGACACTAAAACCCACAAAACAAAACTGTCAATTGATTGACTTTAGTGGAATTTAGTGCTTTTGTGCTTTAGTGGCAAAAACATTCTCGAAGAGGATTCAATGATGAAATGATAAACATTTAATTATTTAAGCATTTCTTATAAAAAACATCAATATTGAATAAACTAAAATTATCATATCGTTTTCTTCTAACGGCTGTCTTTGTTCTGACAAGCCTTTTTTCTTTTTCACAAAATCTTGAAAAAAGAATAACTATCAGCATGAAAAATAAATCGCTGGAAAAAGTTATTCTGAAAATTGAAAAGCTGGGTGATGTCCGGTTTTCATATAGTTCGAAATTAAATAATCTCAACAAAAAAATAAATATTACAGCCGAAAACCAAACAATTAAGCAAATTCTTGATAAAATATTACCGGAAAATAATATTGAATATCTCGTTGTCGAAAATCATATTGTTTTAAAGGAATCAAAAAAATCACCGGATGATAACAAAAACCGGAAATTTGTTTTAAGCGGTTACATCAAGGATAAGAAAAACGGAGAAACAATAATTGGCGTAAATATATTTACTGACAAAGCTGAATATGGTACAATATCAAATACTTATGGTTTTTATTCAATAACATTGCCCGAAGGTGAATACACTTTTAATTATTCATTTATCGGATATCAAAATATTCAAAAAAAAATTGATTTGAATAAAGATATTGAATTTTCACTCGATCTTGACGAGATAAATTTTGATATTAACGAGGTCGAGATAATTGCATCTGATGATGATAATTATATTGAAAGCAACCAACTAAGTGAAATGAAATTCAGTCCGCAAGTTTTATCGCAACTACCGGGTTTTGTTGGCGATGTTGATGTCATAAAATCATTAAATACTATTCCTGGAATAAGCAGTTATGGTGATGGGTCAACACTTTTTTATGTTCGTGGTGGAAACAGCGATCAAAATCTGATTTTAATTGACGAAGCAATAATTTATAATCCGACACATTTATTTGGTTTTTTTACTGCTCTTGCTCCAAATTCTATCAAAGATGTAAAGGCTTACAAAGGTGATTTTCCGGCAAGGTACGGAGGAAGATTATCATCGGTTATAGATATAAGATCAAAAGACGGAAACATGAAACGCCTTGGTTTTGCAGGAAATCTCGGGCTTTTCACTACGAATCTTTCGATTGAAGGACCAATAGTTAAAGATAAAAGTTCATTTTTTATTTCAGGCAGAAGATCAAATCTTGATTGGTTAAATAACTTCTCCGGCACTGATCACACTTTTGATTTTGGATTTTATGATATTCATACAAAACTCAATTTTAAATTTAATAATAATAACCGCTTGTATTTTACTTTGTATAAAGGAAATGATGATTATAGTAGATTTACTAAATCTTCTGTAAATACTTATGGAATAAGTTGGGATAACACTGTTGGGACATTGAGATGGAATCATATTTTTAATAATAGATTATTTTCGAATACAACATTAAATTTTAGTCAGTACAATTATTTTTTACACATCTCCCGTGAGGAAAATAATTATTGGAACTCATCAATCAGAAATTTAACGGCAAAATCGGATTTTACTTATTATTTAAATCCTAAAAACACTATCAGGGCAGGTATTGAAATAAGCAACCATTATTGCAATCCGGGAAACATTCATTTTTCTGATGATGAAATACAACAAAGTGCTCCGGTAATTCCGCGATATTATTCTAATGAATATACTTTTTACATGAGTAATGAACAGAAATTAAGCAAGAAATTTTCAGTCAGGTACGGACTTCGTCTTCCTATCCGACAGAATATTGGACCAACAACGGTTTATAGTTTTGATTCGCATTATAATGTAAACGGAAAAGAAGAAATCGAAAAAAATGTTGTTTACTCTTCATTTGTTTTACCAGAGCCAAGGATGAATATAAAATATCAAATAAATAAAAGATCGGCTTTAAAAGCAAGTTACAATAGATGTGTACAATTTTTACAACTTCTCACTAACTCAACAAGTCCTTTTACTTCACTGGAAGTCTGGGTTCCAAGCGGGCCAAATATTGAACCGCAAAAACTTGATCAGTTTGCATTAGGATATTTTCATCAGGTTTTTAAAAACGACGGTTTTTTCTCAATTGAATCATTTTATAAAAAATTCTACAATCAAATTGATTATGCCGATCATCCTAATATGTTGTATAATCCTTTTATCGAAGGCGAGCTCAGATTTGGTGAAGCATGGGCTTATGGTATCGAATTTTTATTTCGTAAAACAAAAGGTGATTTCACCGGATGGATAGGATATACATATTCAAGAACTTTTAAAAAAATAAATGATATTAATAATGATAAAACATTTCCTTCGTTTTACGACAGACCGCATGATTTAAGCATTAGTCTTTCGTATAAAGCCGGAAAACAATGGGTGCTTTCTGCAAATTGGTTCTTTATTTCCGGTGGCGCAATTTCCACTCCAACAGGCTTCTTCGAAAATAATGGATATATTGTTCCTGTTTATGGCGAGAAAAATAATGACCGTTTACCGGATTATCAGCGATTAGATATTTCAATAAATTTTAAATTCAGTAAACCTGAAAAAAGATTTCAACATAGTTTGCTTTTAACTTTGTACAACGCTCTTGGAAATGAAAATCCATTTGCAATCAACTTTAATAAAATGATGAATAGCAATGAGAAATTTGTTGTTCCTTTTAATTTTGCAAAGCCGTATGAGCTTGTGCCGAGCAGTTTATCTGTTTCGGGTTTTATACCTTCAATAAATTATAATTTTAGTTTTTGATGAAGAAATATTTATTATTCATATTAATTATTACGTTTTCACTCAGTTGTGAAAAAAAGATAGAATGGAATCTTCAAAATGAAGATAATGAATTAATTTATGTAGATGGAATTATCACCAATGAACTCAAAAAACAGACTATTAAACTTACCAGAATAATGAGCGATCCTAATGAAGAGCCTGCCTCTGTCGGTGGTGCTATTGTTTTGGTTATGATTGGAGATTCAGTTATTGAGTTCAATGAAAAAGTAGCTAATTCCGGTATTTATCAAACTGCCGTTCCTGTAAAAGGAATTGTTGAGCAGTCATGTTTTTTACGTATTATTTACGAAGGCAATAATTATACTGCAAATTCATTTATGCACCCGGGATTAAATTTTATTCCGTTAGCTTATTCACAGATAAATTCAACAAATAATTATCGCATTAATTGGGTAGCTCCGGCTTTTCATCCAAATAGACCGGCAATGTTCGAAATACTGCTTGATTGGTCGGATGTTCCTCCTTACAACACTCAAGACCCTGAATTGTCAAAAGCCAGATTATTATATTACACATTACCAAGTTTGGATGTTAGTGAAATATTTGCTCCTCAATTAGAGAATCTTGTTTTCCCTCAAGGCACAATAATTATTGAAAAAAGATATTCATTAACTCCTGCCCATGCCGAATCTATTAGAGAAGTATTATTAGAAACCAATTGGAACGGTGGACTTTTTGGTTCAACATCAGCAAATGTTCCTACAAATTTAAGTACCGGAGCTGCCGGATTTTTTGGTGCCTGCGGGGTAACGGTGGATACTATT
>JAIORY010000361.1 GCA_021107915.1 Bacteroidales bacterium
CTCATACCAAAACTTGGCATAAATGGAAGTTGATTCACGCGTTCGTTTGTTATACGATCAATATAAAAAATGTTTTTTCGATCATAAGCATTTGTTACGCTTGCGTTTAATTCCAGAGCAGAATGTTTTCCAAGTGTAATGCTTCGTTTCAGGTTAATATCAAGGCGATGATATGTTGGTAATCGTCCTTGATTTAATTCGGCAAAAAGTATTCCCAATTCACCATTTTGAGTTATGTAATTTGAGTTAATTCCATTCTCAAATTTTATTTTTTCGTAATATCCAAGTGTTTGTGTAAAAGGAAATCCTGTTCCAAAGTTCCAGCGAGCATTAAATTCCCAACAATATTCATCCCCAAATTTATATGCCATAACAAGATTAACATTATGTCTTCTGTCGTAATGAGGCACATATTTGACCAGGCTATGATTAGTATTTTCATAAAACTTATTGACATATGCCAAAGAATAAACAGCCCAAAAATATAATTGGTTTTTGTCATATTTTATCGAAATATCAATACCTTCTGCATCTCCAATTTCAATAATAAAATCTTTTTTTAAGAGATCCGGAGCACCGGTGTTTTTTGCTTCATCGTAAATTTTATTACGATTAAGATTTGTCAACTGAGAGAAATTTTTATAATATGCTTCAAGATTTATTGTAGTGTATTTATTAAGATCGTATTCAACACCTACGATTAGGTGTTCTGATTTTTGTAGTTTGTGGGTTACATCTTCGCCATCAAAGGTTGAGGGAAGATTATCAGGTCCTGAAAGAAATCCATAAAAAAGGTTAACAACATCTCTGTCAGATCTGGCACTGATAAGGTTTTGCGAATACAAACCCATAGCAAATTTAAGTCTGATAGAATTACTTGCATTATATTTAAAAGCCAGTCTTGGTTCAGGAGAAATTGTTGATAATGATGCATACCACTGTAGTCTGAAACTTGGTTCTATTAAGAATTTTCCTTTAATAATTTTGCTTTTAATGTATAATGCCAGTTCAGTTGTATTTTCTGCTTGTCGAATAACTCGTCCTACAGAATTTATGAAATAATAGTCGGTTGAAAAACCAAGCATTTCTAAACCATATTTTATCTCATTTTTTCCGAGAAAATATGTAAAATCCAAACCTGCATTAAACCCGTTAATTTCGCTTGTGCGCGGAGGATTTGTTTCTTCATTAAGAGATATTTTATAGTTAGAATATGCTACATGACCTTCGAGAAGGACTGATGATTTTCCGGGAATAAGAACAACGTTTGTTCCTCCTCCGCTCGATTGCCAGTTAAAATCAGATAATGCTTTATAGTTATTTACTTTATCATTAAAATTAAAACCGAAGAAATTTACTTTACTGCCATTACTTCCATTGATTGAGAGTTTTCCGTAAACATCAGTATAATTAAAAGGCAAACCCGCAGTATCAATATAGTCATATAAAATTTCGGAACTTTGTTCAAGATATGAGTTTTTGACCGATAAAATGAAAGAAATACTACTACTATTATTTTCATCTTGTTTTTTCAGAGGCCCTTCTACCATTATTTTGGATCCAAATGTGCTGGCACCAATTTTTCCTGCTATTCGTTTTTTATTACCATCGCGTGTAGTGATATCCATAACCGATGATATTCTGCCACCATATTCAGCACCAAATCCGCCTGTAAAAATATCTGCATTTCTGATGATGTCAGTATCAAAAACCGAAAATAATCCTATTGAATGAAAAGGATTATAAATTATCATTCCGTCAAGGATAACTTTATTTTGTATTGGTGAACCGCCACGGATATATAATTGACCACCCTGATCGCCAGTAAAAACCACTCCGGGCAATACTTGTAAGTATTGAGCAAGATCAGGCTGTCCGCCAATACTTGGAATTTGCTTTATTCGCTTGGGAGTTATTTTAACTACTGAAGTATGTGTTTCTGTACGCATTTCGTGCTTTTCGGCACTAATATTGACAGTTTCCAGTGTGTACGCTCCTTGTTTTAAAAATAAAGTTTTGTTTAAGATTTGATCTGCTTTAAGGCTTATTGTTTCATGTAAAGTGTCATATCCCACTGAGGTAACCATCAATTTATAAGTTCCAACCGGAACTAATGAAATAGCATAATAACCATTTACATCAGTTGCTGCTCCATAAGATGTTTTATTTAAATAAACATTAGTGAAAATCACCGGTTCTCCGGTTTCCTTTTCATAAACAAAACCTTTGATAGTTGCTGTTTGTCCGAAAATAATACCAGGAGAAATTATAATTGCTATAATAAAAAGTAGAGGTATAATAATTTTTTTCATCTATTTGCTTTTTCTACAATAACGGATTTTATATTTTGAGATTGCAAATGTAAATAATAAATTACAAATGCAGAATTATAAATGTAAAATGTAGAAAGAGTTTAAAATAGTAGTTTCAATTTTTCTGTTAGTATCTTCTAACTTTTAAACTTGAAATTGCTGCATCAATATTTATATGTATTTTTTTCGAGGTATTATCAAAATTCGGGGTACGGTAAACACCTTTTTTAAGTTTATCAAATCCCGAAAAATTTTTGCTCATTAAAAATGATTCTGTTCTGATTTCACATCCTGAACTTTCAGGTATTTTTATATAAAGCGAGGCAACTCCTGCATCAATATCCAATTTAGTGTAATCGCTTTTATCACCTAATTTTATTCTTACAGATGAAGCTCCTCCATCAATATCAAGATATTTTGTTTTTATTTTGCTGAGATCCAGATTGATCTTTGCAGCTCCAACATCAAGGTATATATCCCATTCAACATTGCGATTTAATTTAATATCAGCATTATTTCGTATATTATTTATGTGCTTAGTACTGTTTTTTAGTTCAATTACTATTTCTTTCTTTTTATTATTATCGCTTAATAAAAACTTATATGGTCCAATATTTCCCCTTTTATCAAATTCTAACAAATGTTCGGTTTCGTCAGTAACTTCAAATTTACCTGCAGCAGCTTCAAAAACTAATATTGCATTCTTAATACTGTCATTAAAAGGTTCATAAAAATGCTGTTCTTCTATATCTAATGTATGCCCTTTATTGCATTTGTAATGAATGAAGTTGTATTTGCTATAGCTGTTTGGACTTGTAATAAGAAATATAACTGTTACTGCAACTATTACAAATGACACAATAACTTTGATAATGCTCTTTGTTGGAAGGATTGATATTCCCCACAAAACAAGAAGTAAAGGCCATAATCTTAAAATATTTCCCCATTCAAAATATAAAATATCAAGGTTTTTCAGGAAAAATAAACTGCCGAGGGTAACTAAAATTACTCCCCAAAAAATATTACTGTATTTCATAATTTTTCTTTTTTGATTTGATTTATTCTTTTTCTTTATCATTTAATTTCTTAACATAACTTGCTCTGATAAGTGCAACTCCGGCAATAACCAGCACGAGTGGCCACAAATCACCAAAGTCGATTCTTGGTACAAAACGGTCAATCAAAAATATTACACCAATCGAAATCATAATTAATCCGGCTATTAAATTGCCTTGATTTTTGTTATGATTAAAATTGTTTTGTTCATTAAAACTTTCAGATTGAAAATTAGGGTCTGCTTTTCCATTTTCCGGATTTTGATTTTGGTCAGTAAAATATTGAACCGGCTCCAATGGTAATGCAATCCACAATATTACATAAACAAGTAATCCACCACCTCCGAATAATGCTACTAAAATAAAGATAATACGGATTAATGTTGGATCGGTTCTTAGATTTTCTGCAATTCCTCCGGCAACGCCACCAATTACGGTGTTTGTCCGGCTTCGATATAGTCCTTTATGTTTGTTCATTTATATATTTTTATCAATTAGTAAATTAAATTATCGAAGTAAAAGTAATACGGTAGTATATATTACGAAAGTTGTTTTCGGTGAATTGGAGAATTTTTTCGGTAAAAGATAATGGTGATAATTTATCTGCGGATTAAAAAGGTAACTAATCAGAAATCAAATATTTTATATAAATGTATCTATCATCAAATCTCAAAAGCACCTCTAATCTTATCTACTAAAACCTTAGCTAATTTATATTTCGATTCCACAGTCCAGCCGGCAATATGAGGAGATAAAATTACTTTATCAGAATTTATAAGAAACCTAAAAGCCTCCGGCAAATTTTCATTATCAAGATTTTCGAAAGATACACCTTCGTATTCAAGAACATCCAAAGCTGCTCCCAGAACTTTCCCTGATTGGATATTTTTAACTAAATCATCTGTTTTTACTACCTTCCCACGTGAGGTGTTAATAAAGAAAATGTTTTTCTTAAAATTATTCAAAAATATATTATCAACCATATAATGAGTTTCACTAGAAAGTGGTACATGCATACTTACAATATCCGACTTTTCAAATACTTCGTCAAGAGTACTTTCCTTAATAAATTCATTAGAATAATTAAATTTATATTTATCATAAGCAATTGCATTAATTCCAAAACCATTAAGTTTTTGGGCTACAGCACTTCCCATATTTCCGTATCCGATTATTCCAAATGTCTTTCCTTTTATCTCGGTTCCCCTGTTGCCTTCCCTTATCCATTTCCCTTGCCTCACTTGCTTATCAGCAACATTCAAATTATTCAACATCGAAAGTAGCATCCCGACAGTTTGTTCACCAACGGCATCGCTGCTTCCTTCGGGAGAATTAAAACATTTTACGCCCATTTCTTCGGCAAGGTCAACATCAATATTTTCCATTCCTGCTCCTACCCTGCCAATAAATTTCAATTCTTTGGCTTTTTCAAGAATGTCTTTATCAATCTTTATTTTACTTCTGATTATAAATCCAAAATACTCATGAGCAATCAAACACAACTTCTCTTTAGCATCTTCCAGAAAATGATTACATTGAAATCCCATTTCAAGAAATTCCTTTTCTATTAATGGATGTACTGTGTCAATAAATAATATTTTCTTGTTTTTCAAATTCATATTTTAAAATATTAGTAACTAATCAGCTAAGATTAAAGTCTCAACAAGTGCTTTCAATTTCACAACTGCATCCTCAAGCATTTTATTATCAGAGGGATAAACAATTATTTTTCTTTTTGCCAATTCGATGATCTCGGGCGAACAAGCACGTTCATCACCTTTAAGTCTTACATATTTATAGCTAAAATTTGTTTTAACAGTAAATGGCTTTGAGTAAAGTTGCTTTAAATTAATATTATCATAATATTCAATAACACCGGAAATTTTAACAGATTTTTCCTGATCCGCTTCAATAACTTTACATCTGTATTTTGTAGCTTTCTCTTTTGTTCCTTTACTTACATAATACGAATTTTCGCATGTAGCTCCGGGCAAAACATTTATTCTTTCAATATTAACAACAATTGAAAGATCATATTCTTTTTCAAGAACTACATTATTATCAAAATCAAAAAAACTATTTTCGGTAATCCCTACTGATCGGAGATATTCTTTCTGATAATTAGGCAATGTTTTCTCCGAATTATTATAAAAACGATATAAAACATTTTTACTTCCATAAATCAAAGACCTACGTATAAGCTTGTCAACATCACGAAAATCTTCATAAATAGATAATATTATAAACAAATTTTCGCTTGCCATCATACAACTTGAATCATCACCCTTTTCTAATAAAACATTTGAAATTGCATATAAATAATTTGCAGATTGCATTCGGGCAGATTCTATATCATTTGAGTAATCTTTCTTTTTGAAATTAATTTTTTCAAGAACAATAACCGGTAATTTTTTTACCAAATTTTGTCTGTATTTCAAATGAGAATATCTAATAAATATTTCATGCCAAATATCCGGTTGTCCCGAAATTCGCAATTCTTCAATTTTCTCCAAGTCTATTTTATCTGCAATTGCAAGCTCTTCAGAAAGCATTTGAATATTTTTTTGATTATCCTGATAAATCTTTAGTTTATTAACAAGTCTAACAATTGAGGCACTGTGTTCTCTTTCATTTGTTGTTTTTTTTGGCGAACTGCAAGAGATTATCAAAAACGGGATCACGAAAATTAATACAAGTTTTTTCATTTTTATATTTTTTTATTCTATTATTATTTTTGTGGAAAGTTATTCATTCTAACATTTAATCATTTTTTTCTACACCAAAAGTATAACTTCTTTTAAGATTTTCTAAATAATCTATGAATCATTTAAAGTCAAAGTGTACATTTGCAAACTAATATTGAATAATTATAAAAATGTAACTAATCAGTATTTATACTTGTACGGAACAGAATTGCAAAATTTACAGTTTTGTTTTGTACCGCATTACTACTTCTAAACAGCTTTTGCTTTGCAAAATTGTTAAGAATTAGTATAATATTTTTGAAATTTTTACGAAAGTATGTGGACTCATTTAGTCAGGATAATATTACGTAACAGATTAATTAACTTAATTATTATTGGGTTAATAACTATATTTTTCGCTTATGAAGCTCTTGATGTACAATTGTCATACGAAATGGCGAAAATGCTTCCGGCACATGATACCACAAGCATTGAATACGAAAATTTTAAGAAAGACTTTGGTGAAGATGGAAGTGTATTTTTTATAGCAGTACACGATGATGAACTATTTACACTTAATAAGTTTAATAGTTTTTTCGATCTTTCATCCAAAATTAAAAAAATTGACGGTGTTGAAGAAGTTGTATCAATTACAAAACTTTACCAACTTATAAAAAACGATAGCCTGAAAAAATTTGATTTCAATCTGGTTATCAATGAAAAACCCAAAACCCAAAAGGAACTCGACAGTCTGAAAGAAGTAATTTACTCTTTACCATTTTACGAAAAATTACTATATAATAAAGCCACAAATGTATATTTGATGGCTATCACACTTGATAAAGAAAAACTAAATACCAAAAGCAGAGAAGGCCTTGTACATGATTTAAAAAATACGGTTGATGAGTTTTCACAAGATAATGATATTGAAGTACATTATTCAGGATTACCTTATATACGAACTATCACATCAGAAAAAGTACGGAAAGAATTGCTGTTGTTCATAATAGTAGCATTATTTATTTCTTCTGTTATCCTGTTTATTTTCTTCAGATCAATAAAATCGGTATTTATTACAATGTTAATTGTAATAATTAATGTTATTTGGGTCTTTGGATTAATATCCCTTTTCGGATACAAAATTACTATTCTAACAGGAATCCTGCCACCTTTGTTAATAATTATTGTTGTTGAAAACTGTATTTTTCTTTTAAATAAATATCATGATGAATTCAAAAATCATGGTAATAAAATAAAAGCACTATCGCGCATGGTGCGAAGGATAGGAAATGCCAATATACTTACAAATGCTACAACTGCCGCCGGTTTTGCTGCATTTATCATTACAAGAAACAATATACTTGTTGAATTTGGTCTTATTGCTTCAATCTGTATAATGTTTGCCTTTTTTCTCACACTTTTTCTAATTCCAATATTTTCATCCTATCTAAGCAAACCCAAGCAAAAACACATAAAGCATATTGATAAAAGTCTTGTTAGAAAAATTGTTAATAAAGCAATTTTTATTGTTGCCAATTATAGAAACATCATTTACATTACAACTACTATAATTATCATTTTGGGAATAATAGGAATTACTAAACTAAAAACTACAGGCAATATTGTTGATGATATACCTCATAACGATCCTTTGTATATTGATCTTATGTTTCTCGAAAAACATTTTAACGGTGTCATGCCTTTTGAAATTTCTATAGACACAAAAAAGCCTAAAGGAGTTTTAAAACTTTCAACTATACAAAGAATTGATAAACTTCAACAAATTATTTCTGAATACCCGGAACTTTCAAGGGCAATATCAATAGCCGAAGTGGTTAAATTCTCGAAACAAGCTTTCTATAACGGAAATCCTGAAATGTACAGTTTACCAAATAATCAGGAAAAGAATTTTATTTTATCTTATGTGCCAAATATTGAAAGTAATAGTAAATCAATACTAAATTCATTTGTCGATACTAATTTACAGATTACACGTATTAGTGTTCAAATGGCAAATATCGGAACTAATGAAATTCAGAGAATTAAAGATGATCTCAGACCAAAAATCAATAAATTATTTCCTCCATCTAAATTTGATGTAATAATTACCGGAACAAGTGTAGTATTTTTAAAAGGAACAAATTATCTTGTTAAAAACCTGATGACAAGTTTACTTTTAGCTTTATTGGTTATTTCAATTATGATGATCATGCTGTTCACATCAGCAAGAATGATTATGATTTCGCTAATACCTAACCTTATTCCACAATTAATGACTGCCGGAATGATGGGTTATTTTAACATCCCCATTAAACCTTCTACGATATTAATTTTTAGTATCGCACTTGGAATATCTGTTGATAATGCTATACATTTTCTTTCACGATATCGATTGCATTTGAAACTAAACGACTGGAATATTAGAAAATCGGTATTTGATGCTCTCGGAGAAACAGGTTATAGTATGATTTATTCTTCAGTAGTTTTATTTTTCGGGTTTATTATTTTTACATTTTCTTCATTCGGTGGAACTGTTGCATTAGGATATTTAATAGCATTTACTTTAGTAGTGGCTTTATTATCAAATTTATTTATCCTTCCATCATTATTGTTATCATTAGATAAATGGATTACAACAAAGAAATTTAAAGAACCTTTTCTTGAGATATTTGATGAAGAAGAAGACATTGAACTTGATAATCTTGAAATTGACACAAGAGGATCTGCTTAGTAAAATTGAATGATTAAATGATTAAATGCCTAAATGATTAAATAACAATTGAACCATGAAATTAATTATGATGATTATTTTTTATATACTTGCATGAAATTATGAACATTTGTAAAAATATATATATCTTGAAATTGGAAACTTGAAATTAGAAATTCAGGAGAATACAAAATTTTCAATTTCTAATTTCCAATTTCTATATCTTTAAATGATAAAATGTAATCCATTAATAATATAACAACTACAAAAATATAAGCTCATGAAAGGAATAATATTAGCCGGAGGAGCCGGCACTCGTTTACACCCACTTACATTAGCAGTTAGCAAACAACTTATGCCCATTTATGACAAACCGATGATATATTATCCATTATCGATTTTAATGATGGCAGGAATTTCGGAAATTCTAATTATCTCCACTCCCGAAGACACACCAAAATTCAAAAGTTTGTTAGGAGATGGAACAAGCCTTGGATGCAAATTCAGTTATGCTATACAGGAAATTCCAAACGGTCTTGCTCAGGCATTCGTTATTGGTGAAGAATTTATCGGAAACAATAAAGTTGCACTTGTTCTTGGAGATAATATTTTTTACGGTAGTGGTTTTCAGGAACTTCTTATTAAAAACAGCAATCCTGACGGAGGTGTTGTTTTTGCTTACCACGTTAACGATCCCGAGAGATATGGAGTAGTTGAATTTGACGAAAATAATAATGCTATTTCAATTGAAGAAAAACCCAACAAACCAAAATCTAATTTTGCTGTTCCCGGATTATATTTTTATGATAATTCGGTTGTTGAAGTTGCCAAAAATATTAAACCAAGCGCAAGAGGCGAATATGAAATTACTGATATAAACAAATATTATCTCGAAAAAGGAGAACTACACGTAGGTATTATAGGGCGTGGTACTGCATGGCTCGACACAGGTACTTTTGAATCTTTATTGGAAGCATCACAATATGTTGAAATAATTGAAAAAAGACAAGGATTAAAAATTGGTTGTATCGAAGAGATTGCCTATAAAAAAGGCTTTATAAATAAAAAGCAGTTAGAAAAATTAGCTCAACCACTACTTAAAAGCGGTTATGGAAATTATTTGATGAAAATTGTTAAATAGAGTATATCGATAAAGTTTAAATAAATAATAGAAAATTACAAATAACAAGCACCAAAATTTATTTAATTTTTTTTAA
>JAIORY010000412.1 GCA_021107915.1 Bacteroidales bacterium
AATTCTTCAAGTAAAACTTTTCGGGTTGCCTCTTGTGGATTCGGGTCGTTACCTTGCTGTTTAACAAGATAAGGTGCATCAATTTTATCACAGGATTGAAATATTCCGAAAATTAAGATTACCGCAAAAATATTTATAATTATTTTTTTCATCATCATAAAATTTAAAAACTACTTGAAAAAGTTAAAGTAAGTCCGTTTGATGCCGGAACCTGACGGCAAACTCCACCAACACATAATAATCCTTCGCGTTGTCTTCCGTACGAAACAGAGACCCTTGTTACATTTTTAACGAATGCAAATGCAACAGAATAATAATGTATTTTCATGTCATTATCAGGATTACCGTAATTATATTCATCCATCACCGAGAAAAACCATTTTGGAGAAATATTATATTCTAACATCGCCGCAGCCCAGTCGCCTTTGTCTTGCCCGGTAAACATTTGCTGGTAAACAAATCGCAAAGAATTAGTATAATTTATTTTATAAAGAACATCCAAAACTCCAATGTTAGCGTGAACATTTTCTTCACCTATATGACCTTCAACAACATCAATATTGTATGTCATATTGATATAAGCAAGTTTAACTTTCCAGCTTTTATTAAGTTTTCGGGTAACCAATATACTAAAATCTTCAAAATAATTTACTTCACCAATATTAAAAAATCCTGAATTATAACCAAGCGTTCCTGTGGAATCAATTCCAATTTCATCACTTACTTTTTCCTTTTTCAGGGAATGAATATTTGAATAATTGATCTCTATTTTTGTTCCGTATTTTCCGCCTAATTTACTTTTTTTCGGGATGGTGTACATTATCTGTCCTTGTATTCCCATTTCTCCGTTTGGCTGAGTAGCATAAGGATAAATCGTTGCGAGACTATATTTATGTTGTTTTGTAAGCGGAGGTAAAAAATTAATATCAAGAGAATTTGATAATTCAGTCATTTTAGATTTATAACTCATATTATCAATTCTTTTTGCTGATAAAATTATTCCAAGTCCTTTTTGTGAGAAAGATAAATTTGCTAAAAGAGCTTCGCCGTTTTTATAAATATAATTATTCATAGCCGAAGGATTATTGATTTTATAAGCATATTCAGTCCCGAAATTTATTTTTCCTCTGCTAATGTTCATCCTTCCCGCAAAGGCGGCAACATTATTCGGCAACTGATATTCGTATTTTACGGTATCCTGCATGATTGTCTTAGTCCGGGTTTTTTCATAATTACTTACAAAACTACCACCAATCATAATTTTGGTTTTGCTTTCTTTTATGCTTTTCAAAATATCATTAAGAAAAAACTCCGCATCCAGACCTTTAACAATACCACGGTTATTATTTTCGAATGGTTCCCAATAATAACGCTGTGTTCCGATCAAGCCTTTAAGTGTAATACCTTTAGCAGGATGGGCAATAACTCTGGCTCCGTTAAACGAATTATCGCAACCAAGCATCCACTCCTGATAACTTCTTAAAATAAGTCCGTTACCAAACTGCTCGTAAAAATGACCAACAGTAATATCTATATCTTTTGTTTTGTAAGAAGCAAACCAATAAGGAATTCCATGACCTTCGTACCTGATATCAAAACCGGATAGAGGAGGCAAGTATGCTTCATATCTTATTCCGGACGAAAAATTTCCATTTGTATAGGTAATATTTCCAAAAGCATTCATTCCAAATACTTTTCCGTTAAGGACGGAATCGGTAATTCCAAGTTTATCATCGCTATTGTAATACTGAGAATTTATCTCAAAATTCCCGTGAACATTACCACCTTCAAGGATGCCTTGCGACTTTGCCATGAAAGGGACCAGGATAAACAACAACAATATTTTTATTGAATTTTTCATTTTACAAATCATTTTCATTTTAGCATTTTAGCATTCAATCATTTTAGCATTTGTTAATATTCCACTAAATTTGTAGTAGTACCTTAATTTTAGTGTTGTTCTGAAATATCTTCGCCATTAGCTACTTTACGCAATAATTTTATTATTTCATGTTCGCCGCCTTCAGCAAAAGAAGTATGCTGCCAAACAATATTTCCTTTTCCGTCAAGAATAAATGTCTGCGGTACATTTTGAAAATTTAATGCTCTTTTAAAATCGCTGTTTGGGTCGAGTAAGACTTCAAAATCCCAATCACGACCATTGGCAAAAGGCAAAGCATTTGAACTTCTTCTCACATCATCAATAGAAATGGCATATAGCTTAACACCGGTTTCATCCTGCCAGTCGGAATACACCTCGCTAAAAGCATCTAACTCGCTTATGCATGGAGAACACCATTGTGCCCAAAAACTAAGGATAATTGGTTCTCCGTCATTCCGAATGTTTGCAGTATTAAATGTTTCACCACTTGGTGTTTTAATGTTAACTGCCGGTAATTGTCTTTTTTTAGTTTGTGAAAAAGCAGTTCCTGCGATTAATAAAATTAGTGCAAATAAGATTGTTTTCTTCATCATAATATTTATTGTTTCAGTTTTCAAATTTTACTTTTTACTTTTTACTTTTTTTATTGACAACCACAGTTAGCTAAAAGTTGCACTTGGCTTTTTATTTTATGAAAACTTCCAATAATTTTGATCGTTTTAAAGGAAAAATACTGATATCGTTAATTTCATTTGGAATCAAAAGTACATCTCCAAATTTCAAATTTATATTCCCAATAGGGTATTCAATTTTCATTTCTCCTTCGGTACAAATATATATCACAAAAGAATCTAATTCGGAATAATCTTTTTTTATTCCTCTGTCAAATTCAAGTATATTTGTCGAGAAGTATTTACTATCAACAACTGTTCCTGTTTCATTAAATTTTTGTCGATATTGAGTTTTATAATTTTTATGAACTTCAAAATCCAGAGCATCTAAAGCTAAATCAGTATGTAGCTCTCTCGAATTTCCTTTGTCATCAACTCTGTCCCAGTCATAAATTCTGTATGTTGTGTCGGAAGTTTGCTGAATTTCGGCGAGCAAAATTTCAGGTCCTATTGCATGAACACGACCAGCAGGCATATAAAAAACATCTCCTTGTTTTACTTTTTCAAAATTTAAAATATCTTTTAAAGTTTTATTTTTTAGATGTTGAAGATAAATTTCCTGATTTACTTTTTTGCTGAAACCGCTTATCAACTCTGAATTTTCTCCGGCATTCAAAATATACCACATCTCGGTTTTCCCTGAATCTAAACCACGTTTTTTGGCAAGTTCATCATCCGGATGAACCTGAATAGAGAGCCATGCGTTAGCATCAATAAATTTTAAAAGTATCGGGAATTCATTACCGAATTTTTCAAATACTTTTTCCCCGACAAGGTCGCCCATATAAATCTCAACAAGTTCATTCAGTTCGTTTCCGGCAAGAAAACCATTTTCTACCGGAGTTTGATTTCCTTTTACACCTGAAAGAACCCACACTTCGCCGCAATTTGGCAGAGGTGAGAAATCTTTCTTTAAGACAGTTTTAATTTTGTTACCACCCCATATCTTATCTTTATAAATGGGTTTGAATTTTAATGGATATAACTTGTTCATATTTTTAGTAATTTTGAAAGAGCAAATTTATGAAATAAAATATGAATTAGTACTTAAAGTGCCTAAAGTTTGGAGTGCCTGAAGTTAAAAGAAACCAACACCCAATAGTTTTTGGGTTAAAAATGGATAACTAAGAATTTTAAATTTTAGTCATTTTAGTCATTTTAAATTTCAGTCATTTTAAGCACTGAGTTTAAAAAGCAAATATAAAATTTATGAAGCGAATATGTGTGTTTTGCGGATCGAGTATGGGAAGCAAAGAAATTTATAAGATCAAGGCAAAAGAACTTGGCGAATCTTTTTTAAAGAATGAACTAATATTGATTTATGGTGGAGCCAACGTGGGTTTGATGAAAATTCTTGCCGATACAGTTCTTCAGGAAAGGGGAGAGGTGATTGGAGTTATGCCACGCAGTCTTGTCGAAAAAGAAGTTGCACATCTTGGACTTAGCAAAATGCACATTACCGAATCTATGCAGGAACGCAAAGTTTTAATGGCAGAAATGTCGGATGCTTTTATTGCAATGCCGGGAGGTTTTGGCACTCTGGATGAGTTAGCCGAAATGTTGACGTACAATCAACTTAGGATTCATGATAAACCTATTGGTTTGTTAAATATTGATGGCTATTTTGATCACCTGCTGAAATTTCTGGATCATGCCGTTGAGGAACAATATGTAAGAAAAGAGCACAGAAAAAATATTATTGTTGATGATAATATTGATGCTCTTCTTGAAAAACTAAATAATTATAAGCCTGTTTTGATGGATAAGTGGATTCATGAGATTAAGGAGGAAAGTAATTAGATTATTGTAATTTATTGTAATTGGTGGTAATTAGTTGTAATTAATTTCCATACTGATTTTCTTCGGTTGTTGGAGTAATGAGACTACTTCAAAAAGTAATTTTAGCCACTAAGACACCAAGACTCAAAGAATTCATTAAGTATAGAACATTGATTGTTTGTTCTTTGTGTATCTTAGTGTTCTTGGAGTCTTTGTGGCATTTTTATTTTTTTAACTTTTCGGAATGGACTCAATAATGGAGTGATGGAAACTCAAAATTCGAAACATCGAACTTGAAATTTTGTTCTTGACGTTTTCTTATCAAACATTAAGTCTTCGTACAAGCAAATTATATAAAATAACATATCATGCAAAAAGCAAGTTTTTGGAATAAATCGGAAAACAACAAAACCATTTGCAACCTTTGTCCTCATAATTGTATTATTTCAGAGGGGAAAAGAGGTAATTGCAGGGTTAGGAAAAATATAAATGGTGAACTATTTACAGAAACGTATGGACAAATATGCTCGGCAGGTTTCGACCCTATCGAAAAAAAACCTTTGTATCATTTTTTTCCCGGAAGCATAATTTTTTCTGTTGGAAGTATCGGTTGTAATCTGCATTGTAAATTTTGCCAGAACTGGGAAATTTCTCAATCCTCGCCGGATGAATTTTTACATTTGAGAAGTGCTTCTCCACAGGAAATTGTCAAGTCAGCTTTAAATAAAAAAGACAATATCGGTATTGCATACACATACAACGAACCAACTGTTTGGTACGAATATATGCTTGATATCGCAAAGCTTGCAAAAAACGAAAATCTTAAAAATGTGATGGTAACCAATGGTTTTATTAATCAGGAGCCTTTGGAAAAATTAATGGAATATGTGGATGCTTTTAGTGTTGACCTGAAAGCTTTCACAGAAGATTTTTATAAAAATATAAGTTCTGCAAAACTCCATCCTGTTAAAGAAACTTTGAAAACTTTACATAAAAACAATAAACATTTTGAGATAACAAATTTGGTTATTACCGATGAAAATGATAATGAAAAAGTTTTTGAGGAGATGGTAAAATGGATTGCTTCGGAATTAGGAAACGACACGGTTTTACATATTTCAAGATATTATCCTACTTATAAATTAAAAAATAAACCCACATCCGTAAAAACCCTTTTAAACTTTTATGAGATTGCAAAAAAACATCTCAATTATGTTTATATTGGAAATGTTTCAACCGAAAAAGGTCAAAACACCTATTGCCCGAAATGCGGTGAATTACTGATTCAAAGAAACAGATATTTCACGCAAGTAGAAGGAATTGAAACCGGAAAATGTAAAAAATGTGGGCATCGGGTTTTTAGTGGGGGATAATTGGAGTGTTTTGTTGACGTTATTAAAAAAAAATAGAAAAAAGTTCTCATTTCAAGAACTTGTTATTATCTTTGCAAAACAAATTGAAATATGAAACGCATAATTGCTAAGAAAACTTTGCGAAAATATTGGGAGAAACATCCGGAATGTGAACAATATTTAAAAACATGGTATGAAACTGCCAGAACTTCAAATTGGAAATCTCCTAACGAAATAAAAAAAACTTATGCAAATGCGAGTATTTTGCGTGATAATAGAGTTGTTTTTAACATTAAAGGAAACTATTTCCGATTGATTGTTAAATTTAACTATGAAAGACAATGGGCTTTTATCAGATTTATTGGAACTCATGCTGAATACGATAAGATAAATGCAGAAACAATTTAAAAGAAAAGCTATGGATATCAGGCCAATAAAAACAGAAAAAGATTACGAACAAGCTCTTGAAAGACTTGAAATAATTTTTGATGCATCACCAAAAACAAAAGAAGGCGATGAGGCAGAGATATTATCATTACTCATTGAAAATTATGAAAATAAATATTATCCAATTGAAGCACCAGACCCAATTGATGCAATAAAAATAAGAATGGAGGAAATGAACATTAAACAAAAAGATTTAGTAGGTGTAATTGGCGGGAAAAGCAGGGTGTCTGAAATATTGAATAAAAAGAAAAAATTAACCGTAGATATGATCAGGAAACTTGAAAAAATGTTACACTTATCTGCATCAAATTTGGTGAATAATTACCAGTTGATGAAATAAAAAATAAACATTTATGGAATAATTTCAATAATCTCAAAAGCATAATCATCACCGGATTTTATAACCTTGAAAATAGAGTATGCTGTGATTGCATTTCCTTCATTGTCAATATTGCAGTTGCCGCTTGCACCTGAATAATCAACACCACCAAGCTGACAAGTTTCTTTAATAGATTGCCATCCCTGAGATGGATTTACTTCAGTATCACCGGTATTTACATTAGATACTAACCTGATATTATCATTTACTTTCTCTCTGAAAGCCTGCATATCTGCCGTCCCTAATTCTGATAGAGTTTTTTCAATAGCCATGGCATAAATGTATCCAATATCATAAAACTGTGCATTATAAGAAGCAACCTCTTGCTCATATTTTTCCCACAAAGCAGTTTCAAAGTAAATATACGAACTATCTGTTGTGTCGGCAGAAGGAAATGCTCCAAAGTTCTTTGTATGCCAATTTATTTCACCCACTATTTGTTCAATATCTGCCTGAAAAAAATCATTAGAAAACAGACCGTCACTCAATATAAATGTTGTGTTGAGGGGTTCTAACATATCAAAAAACTTAATATAAGCAGATGGATTTAACATTGAAATAAATATACTTTCAGGATTATCTGCCAGTAATTGGTCAATTTTACTCATATAATCCAAATCATCTATATTAAAATTAACTACAGGGCTTACACCTATGCCAAAAGCATTCTGAAACGAAGATGCGAGATCTTCTGAGTAAGTGTCACCATCTTCAACAGCGATAGCAACAGAGTTTATTCCATAAAAATTTGTCCGGTCGGAGAGAACAATAGCTTCAAAATCATCAGGTGGACATAAACGATGAAAATAGGTGGATATTCCTGTAAGACTTTTGGAAGTGGCTGAACCTGCAATACAGGGATAATGATGAGGAATAGATACATTTTCAACAATACCGGTTGTGGAAGAAGAAAAACTGCTTATAAACCCAACTACATTATCGTTTTGACTGATGATTTCCTGAGCGGCAGCGGCAGCAACTAATTGTCGATCTGCTCCTTCTGAACTCATTACAATAAGTTCAATGTTGTGATTATTCCCAAGTCCACCTGCATTATTGATTTCATCAATAGCTAAACGAAGGGCATTTTCACGTAATAAGCCTTTTTCCTGATCCAGCGGAAGAAGAACACCAAGTACTAATGATTTTGAATCATCTTCAGGTGTATCATTTTTTTTACAAGCAGATATACCAAGAATGATAAAAGCAATTATAAAAAGAAATGAGAAGTTAATGACATTTGTTTTTTTCATGATTTTATTTTTTTATGTAAAAATACACAAAATAAATATATTGGCCATATTTTATAAAAATTTGTAATTGACGGAAAATATCCGTACATTTGCAAATTAATAAATCAATTAATAAAAGATATTAAAATGAGAACAGTAGAAAAAGCAAGATTCGATGCAAGGCTGCCAAAAGAACAGAAGGAGTTTTTTGAATATGCAGCAAGACTTGGTGGATTTAGAACAGTAACAGACTTTGTTATTTCTTCTGCTCAAAATCAAGCAAAAAAAATAATAGAAGAACACAATAAAATTCTATCAACAAAGAGAGATGAGGAAATATTTTTTAACGAACTAATAAATCCTAAAAAACCAAATGAAAAACTTAAAAGTGCAATGAGTAAGTATAATGAAACACTTGGTGCATAATGAATTTATCAATCTCTCCCTTACATCCTTCACATAACAAAAAAGATTTTTCTTGTGGAAAGAAATTACTGGATGATTATTTGCATCTTCAGGCAAAACAAGATGTGAAAAAAATGTTGGCGGTATGTTTTGTTTTGAATGATGAAATTGGAAACATAAAAGGATATTATACTCTTTCAAATACTGGAATCTCCAGAGATATTTTACCGGTTGAATTAGCAAATAAATTTCCTAAATCATATACGAATTTACCGGCAACTCTTTTGGGAAGACTTGCTGTTGATAAGTCTGTTATTGGAAAAGGTTATGGAGAGTTTTTACTGATGGATGCAATAACAAAATGTTTTGAAGTATCGAAAAGCGAAATTGGCTCCATAGCAATTTTTGTTGATCCAATTGATAAACAAGCTATTCAATTCTATGAAAAATATGGATTTATTTTACTGCCGGATAGTGGTAAAATGTTTTTGGCAATGAAAACAATATCAGAGTTATTTTAAAATCTGTGAATCTGTGGCGGATAAATAATTAAATTTGCAATTCTATGATAATAATCGGAATTACCGGAACTCTCGGATCAGGAAAAGGAACTATTGTCGATTACCTTGTCAATAAGAAAGGTTTCGGACATTACTCTGTCAGAGCTTTTTTAATTAAGGAAATCGAAAGTCGTGGTTTGCCGGTTAATCGAGATACAATGACTTCGGTGGCTAATGACTTGCGGGCAAAAAATTCTCCATCTTATGTTACCGACAAATTATATGAACAAGCAATTAAAGATAAAAAAAATTGCATTATCGAAAGCATAAGAACTCCGGGTGAGATCGACTCCTTGAAAAAGAAAGGAAATTTTTATTTGTTTGCCGTGGATGCAAATCCGTCAAAAAGATTTGAAAGAATAAAATTACGAAAATCGGAAACCGATAATATTTCGTTTGATACATTTGTTGCAAATGAAAAAAGAGAAATGACCTCAACTGATCCTAATAAACAAAATCTGCAAAAATGCCGTGAAATGGCTAATTTTGTTTTTATTAATGACGGATCAATTAAAGACCTGCATTTTCAGACGGAGAAAGTTTTAAATAAAATTGGAAACTTGCGACACGAAGTTAGCCCGTATGGGAAATTGGAAACTTGAAATTAGAAATTCGAAATTTGGAAAAACTTATTTTGACTGCCCAATTTCCAATTTCTAATTTCCAGTCACAAAATTTTCTAATAAAAATAAATAACTAAAAATAAACGAAAACAAAAATATAAACAGATGAAAGAACATACACGACCATCATGGGATAATTATTTTATGGGATTGGCAGATGCCGTTTCTAAAAGAGCAACCTGCGATAGAGGACGAGCCGGCTGCGTGGTTGTTCGTGACAGACAAATTTTGGTTACCGGATATGTTGGTTCACCAAAAGGATTGCCTCATTGTGATGAGGTAGGACATCTTTTCAAAAAAATTACTAATGAAGATGGCAGTCAAAGTACGCACTGTATGAGAACTGTTCATGCCGAGCAAAACGCAATCTGCCAGGCAGCACGCCGGGGAATAGCTCTTGAAGGAGGAACAATTTATGTTCGCATGACCCCATGCCGAACTTGTGCAATGTTGATTATAAATTGCGGAATTGAGCGTGTTGTGTGTGAAAAGAAATATCATGCCGGAGCAGAATCAGAAGAAATGTTTAAAACCGCCGGAATTGAACTGTGTTATTTTAGTGATGATTTGCTGGAGTATGAGAATCAGTGATTATTTAAATT
>JAIORY010000132.1 GCA_021107915.1 Bacteroidales bacterium
AGAAATTCAAGACGATCACGAACATCCATCATTATTTTTCGTGGTGATAGTTTTTTACCGGTAATATTTGCCGGACATTTTGATGTACATCTTCCACATTCGGTACATGTATAAGAATCCATCAGATTTTTCCATGTGAGGTCTTTGACATCTTTAGCTCCGAAAATAACTTCTTCAGTATCTTCTTCATCCGGTTGTAACTCAAATGATTCATCAAGCATTAACTTTACTTCTTTGGTAATAGAGGGCATGTTAGTCATTTGGGCTTTTGGTTCCAACCTTGTAAAATATACATTTGGAAAAGCAAGAAAAACATGAAAATGCTTTGAGTAAGGAATATAATTTAAAAACATCAACACTCCAATAATATGAAACCACCATCCAAAACGTTCTAAAAATATTAATGTTCCGGTTGATAATCCATCAAGTAAAGGAATAAACAAACTGCTTAACGGAAACGATCCCACTTGCACATAATGGTCAACAGCACGTTCCTGTAATATACTGTCGCTGGCATTCATTATCAAAATTGCACTCATTAATAAAACTTCTGTAATAAGAATAATATTTGCATCAGAACGAGGCCACGATGTCATTTCTTTATTCCAGAACCTTTTAACTTTAAATAAATTACGGCGTGCCAGAAAAACAATACAAGCGATTGTTACAGACAAAGCAAAAAATTCAAACGAAGAAATGAGCAAAGTATATATTGGTCCGGTAAAGGAAAATAGTCTGTGACTCCCATAAATTCCGTCAATTAATATTTCCAACATCTCAATATTTACAATAATAAAACCGACATAAACAAAAATGTGCAAAATACCTGATATTGGACGAGAAACCATCTTGGATTGAAAAATGGTAAGCTTGAACATTAATTTCCACCTTTCAAGTTTTTTGTCTTTTAAATTAACTTTTTTTCCAAGATTGATACTGCGTGTAATAATACTCACATTTCTGTAAAAAAACAAAATTGCGGATAATAGAAGTATAATAAAAATTATGTTAGAAATCATATATGATTATTTATAGAATTAGTACTAAAAAATGAATTAATAATGTTTGCTAAATTATAAAAATATAATATATGGTTTTATAAAAGATTTAAAGAATAAATTTTTATTTTACATTTGCATAATAAAATATTTGTTATTTATTTATGAAAGAGAAAAAAATATATAAACTTAAAAACCACATCAGGATTGTAACGGCAGCTTCATTATTCGATGGACATGATGCCGCAATTAATATTATGCGTCGTATTATTCAGTCCAGTGGTGCAGAAGTTATTCATCTCGGGCATAATCGTTCGGTACAGGAAATTGTTGACTGTGCCATACAGGAAGATGCTCAGGCAATTGCCATCACTTCATATCAGGGTGGGCATATTGAGTTTTTTAAATACATGTATGACTTATTAAAAGAAAAAGGATGTCAACATATCAGGATTACCGGTGGTGGTGGTGGTGTAATTCTTCCTGATGAAATAAAAGAATTACATGATTATGGAATTGCCCGTATATATTCACCTGATGATGGAAGAAAAATGGGTTTACAGGGAATGATTAATGATACGCTTAAAATAGCAGATTTCCCGACAGGTAAAAATATTAAAGTAAATATTAATGGTGGATTAAAACAAAATCCTGTTGATATTGGAAAACTTATTTCGGCAGCAGAAAATTTTCCAGAAGAAATAAAAGACATTCTTGAAAAATTAAGAAATAGTGCTAAAAAGAAAAAATCTCCGGTTATTGGAATTACAGGTACAGGAGGATCAGGAAAATCTTCCCTTGTTGATGAGATAGTAAGAAGATATCTCGAAGATTTTGAAGATAAAACCATTGCGATAATTTCAGTCGATCCTTCGAAAAGAAGAAGTGGTGGAGCATTGCTCGGCGACAGGATACGTATGAATTCTATCAACAACCCAAGGGTTTATATGCGTTCGTTGGCAACAAGGCAATCAAATTTATCCATATCCAAATATATTAAAGATGCGGAAAGTATTGTACAGGCAGCCGGTTATGATCTTATTATTCTCGAGACATCGGGAATAGGGCAATCAGACACCGAAATTATTGATCATAGTGATATCGCAATGTATGTGATGACCCCGGAATATGGTGCAGGTACACAGTTAGAAAAGATTGATATGCTTGATTATGCTGATATTATTGCACTAAATAAATTTGATAAAAGAGGAGCATTGGATGCTTTGCGGGATGTAAAAAAACAATATGCAAGAAATCACAGGCTCTGGGATGCAGATGTAAATGACATGCCGGTTTATGGAACTATTGCCTCGCAATTTAATGATCCGGGAGTTAACAAACTTTATTTTTCTCTCATCAAAAAGATAAAAGAAAAAACTGGTGTTGAATTTAAATCCTCACATACGGATACCGATGAACTTTCTGAAAAAATATTTATCATCCCACCAAAAAGAATACGATACCTTTCTGAAATATCAGAAACAATAAGAGATTATAATCAGTGGACTGAAAATCAATCAGAAATTGCACAACGTTTATACAGTATTGAAAATACTCTTAACGAAATAAAAAATGCCGGTGATAATAAAGATTTGAGAAAAGAACTCAAAAAAATATTTGAGAAAAAAGAACTTGATCTTGATCCTCACAATAAAAAAATACTTGAAAACTGGAAAGAAAAAGTAAAATCGTACAAAGAAAAATATTTTATTTTCAAAGTCAGGGATAAAAAATTAAAGGTTGAAACTCATACCGAATCTCTTTCACATACTCAAATTCCCAAAGTTGTATTGCCGAAATATAAAGGGTGGGGCGATATTTTGAAATGGGTATTAAGAGAAAATGTTCCCGGAGAATTCCCATTTGCTGCCGGAGTTTTTCCGTTTAAACGAGAGGGAGAAGACCCAACGCGTATGTTTGCCGGAGAGGGTGGACCTGAACGAACCAACAAAAGATTTCATTATGTTTCGCTGGGATTACCTGCCAGAAGACTGTCCACAGCTTTTGATTCGGTAACTCTTTATGGTTTTGATCCTGACAGACGACCTGATATTTACGGAAAAATTGGTAATTCGGGTGTATCAATTGCATGCCTTGATGATGCCAAAAAACTGTATTCCGGTTTTAATATGGCTGATGCAAAAACCTCTATTTCCATGACCATTAACGGTCCTGCTCCAACTATGGTTGGATATTATATGAATGCAGCCATCGATCAGCAATGCGAAATTTATATAAAAGAAAACGGACTGGAAAAGGAAGTTGAAAAGAAAATAAATGATCTTTATAAAAAAAGAGGAACAAAACGCCCGGAATATCAAGGTGAACTTCCCGAAGGTAATGATGGATTAGGACTAATGTTGCTTGGTGTTACAGGCGAACAGGTTTTACCAAAAGATATTTATGAAAAAATAAAAGCAGATACTATTTCCATAGTGAGAGGAACTGTTCAGGCGGATATTCTTAAAGAAGATCAGGCTCAAAATACTTGCATTCTGTCAACTGATTTCTCGCTGAAACTGATGGGAGATATTCAGGAATATTTCAACCAAAATAATGTTAGAAATTTTTATTCGGTTTCTATTTCAGGATATCATATTGCTGAAGCGGGTGCAAACCCGATTTCTCAACTGGCTTTTACTCTCGCTAATGGTTTTACTTATGTTGAGTATTACAAATCAAGGGGAATGGACATTAATAAATTTGCTCCAAACCTTTCTTTCTTTTTCAGCAATGGAATCGATCCTGAATATTCGGTATTGGGACGAGTTGCAAGATTGATTTGGTCGAAAGCCATGAAAATAAAATACGGAGCAAGTGAAAGATCTCAGAAATTGAAATATCATATTCAAACTTCGGGTCGTTCGCTTCATGCTCAGGAAATTAATTTTAATGATATTCGAACTACTCTTCAGGCATTGTATGCAATTTATGATAATTGTAATTCGTTGCATACCAATGCTTATGACGAGGCAATTACTACTCCAACCGAAGAATCAGTTCGTCGGGCAATGGCAATTCAACTAATAATTAATCACGAACTCGGACTGGCAAAAAATCAAAATCCATTACAAGGTTCGTTTATTATCGAAGAATTGACCAATCTTGTGGAAGAAGCTGTACTTTCGGAATTTGACCGATTAACCGAAAGGGGAGGAGTACTTGGCTCGATGGAAACAATGTACCAGAGAAGCAAGATACAGGAAGAATCGCTTTATTACGAAACTTTGAAACATACCGGAAAACTTCCTATTATGGGAGTAAATACATTCCTTTCTTCAAAAGGATCACCCACTGTTACGCCGGGAGAAGTTATCAGGGCAACTGAAAAAGAGAAGGAATATCAGATTTCGATGCTTGAGCAATTACATAAAACATACAAACCCGAAGCAGACAAACTTCTGGAGGAATTAAAACATAGTGCTTTGAATAATGAAAATGTTTTTGAAAAATTAATGGAAGTTTCTAAGTATTGTTCTATCGGTCAGATTACTAATACATTGTTTGTTGTTGGTGGTCAGTATAGAAGAAATATGTAGTTTTTTAAAAAACACTTTTCGGAGTAGACTCAATGATGGAATATTGGAATAATTAATATAATTTTGAAAAAAATTTAAAATATATGATTTCACAAAAAATATTAGTAGTATATCCTGCAATAAAATCAACTTTTGTTGCCGTATATAGAGGTACGGAAATGATCTTTCTTACAAATATTAAACACAAAAAAGAAGATCTTGATAAATTCAATAATACTTTTGATCAGAAAAATTTTAGAAAGGAATTGATTTTAAAAATCCTTAAAGAGAATGATATAGATGTTGAAAAGGTTGGAATAATAATGGCTCGTGGTGGTTTATTAAAACCTTTAGATTCCGGAGTTTATGAGGTAAATGAAAAAATGCTCGAAGATTTAAAAATCGGTATTCAGGGAGACCATCCAATGAACCTTGGCGGGATAATCGCTTTTGAAATTGCTCAGTCAATTGATAAAAAAGCATATATTGCTGATCCGATTGTTGTTGATGAACTTGAAGATATTGCCAGAGTTTCAGGACATCCGTTAGTGAAAAGAAGATCAATGTTTCATGCTTTGAGTCATAAACATTTTGCCAGAAAATATGCCAAATCACAAAATAAGGAATATAAAGATCTGAATTTGGTA
The DNA here is from genome assembly GCA_021107915.1 of Bacteroidales bacterium. Classification (GTDB taxonomy): domain Bacteria; phylum Bacteroidota; class Bacteroidia; order Bacteroidales; family JAIORY01; genus JAIORY01. The sequence goes on from JAIORY010000132.1 coordinate 5,164, forward strand.
ATTGCTCATATTGGGATTGCCGGTATTTCTATAGGTGCTCATAAAGACGGAAGAGTAATTGATGTTAATCAATCTTATGATGGCGAAGGTCCGTTCACAATTTCCAGAACAGGAAGCCTGCCGTTGGTTGATGTAATAAAAATTTGTTTTAGTGGGAAATATACTGAAAAAGAGATTATACGAATGATTACCCATGAAGGTGGTTATGCGGCTTATCTGAGGACGGATAATCTTGATGAAATTGATCAGAAAGTACTTTCAGGTGATGAAGATACTATGTTTTATTCTTCGGCATTGGCATATCAAGTATCAAAAGAGATTGGTGCCATGGCTACTGTTTTGGAATGCAAAGTTGATGCAATTCTCCTTACGGGAAATATTTTTAACAGTGAAAGATTTCTTGCAAATGTTTCTAAAAGTGTTGGAGAAATTGCTCCTATCGCATTATATCCCAGCCAGCTCGACCTTGAAGCATTAGCCTTGAACGGGATGAGAGTGTTGAAGGGAGAAACTAAAGTTTTAGAATATAAATAAAGACTATTAATAAAATTTTAGATTTATGATTTTAGATTTATACCCACTAATATCAACAAGATTTTTAAATTTTAAATCTGAATTCTAAAATTTTAAATTGTTAGAACGTAATTTTATACAAGACGGATACTAATTAACACTAAATAATTTCATAAATATATTTCAATATGACAAATTGGTTAGAAGATGCTGAACAGGAATCTTTTGGAAAAAAAGGTAAAAAAAGAAGAGATGCCGGATTTCTCGACAGAAAAATCAGAATTGAAAAAAACTACGAAGCACACAAAAAAGAATATAATAAATTTATAAAAACTTTAAACGAATTGGTTGGTAGAGTTAACAGACTTCCGATAAAACAAAAACAACCTTTCGGAAATATAAATTTGAAGTTTAAAGAGTCTAAGTTTAATAATAAACTGAATATTTATTCAAGCAGCAAGAGATACGAAAAGCAACTTCTCAAAAAAACTTTTTTCAGATTACTGGAAGGTACTTTTACAAAATTATTTGCAACATCACATTTTAAACATATTCGTGTAGTTTATGTTTCCGTTAGCAGCCAGAATGGGAAAATTGGATTGGAAGTAAAAGAAACGGCATTACTAAAATCAAAAGTTGTAGTTGATAAAGAGCTTGTGAAAAAACATGATAAGTATAAAGATAGAAAAAGATTTCATGAATATTTTCATTATGATATGAGTAAGTTAAATAAAGACGCTGCCATGCAAATTGTCAATTGGCTTGCTTTTAAAAATGAACTTAAGGATTTGCCTTTTACAAATTAATAGAAGTCCCCTTAAGTCTTAAATTTTAATATCCTCGCCTTAATCATATACAAAACATGATACATTGCAGGTACTACAATTAAAGTAAGAACAGTTGCAAATGTAAGTCCAAAAATTATTGTCCATGAAATAGGACCCCAAAAAGCAGCATTATCACCTCCAAAATATACTTGTGGATCGAAATTTGACAATAAAGTTTCAAAATTGATATTTATTCCTAATGCCATTGGCAGCAATCCAAGAATTGTTGTTATGGCTGTTAACAGTACAGGGCGCAAACGGGTTTTTCCACCTTCAACAACACATTTGGTTGCTTCCTCACGTTTGAGGATAGCATTTTCCTCAAGACCAAGTTCTTTTCGTTTTCGTTTTTTCAAAAGATCAACATAGTCGATTAGCACAATAGCATTATTTACTACAACTCCCGCAAGGGCAACAATTCCAAGACCTGTCATAATAACAATAAAATCCATATTGAAAATAGCTATTCCTCCAAAAACACCTATTGTACTAAAAAGCACGCTTGCCATAATAATCAAAGGTTTAACACCTGAGTTGAATTGAGTTACCAAGATCAGAATAATTAGACAAACTGCAATAAGTAGTGCTTTGATAAGAAATGCCATTGACTCAGCTTGCTCTTGTTGTTCTCCTGTAAATTTATATTTACAAGATTCGGGCATATCAAAATCTGCCAGTAATTCTTTTAATTGATTATTGATATTTGTAGCATTATAACCTTCAAGCACATTCGAGTAGATAGTAATAACTCTTTTTCCATCAATACGCAAAACAGAGCCATAAGTGGAACTGTATTCGATATCGGCTACGGCAGAAATTGGCACTTGATGGATTTTCCCGCTTGATTGTGATCTGAAAGTAACTTTTTGATTCATTAATGCCGGAAGATCATAACGATATTTTTCATTTAATCGCAATTGAATTGGATATTCTTCTTCGCCAACTTTAAAGTCGGAGATTTCTTTTCCGAAAAGTGCTGTTCGCAATGTCATCGCAATTTGTCCTGTTGAAAGTCCAAATCTTCTCGCATTATCTCTGTCGATATGAACTATCAATTCCGGCTTACCAATGTCAAGATCAATTTTCAATCCTTCGATGCCTTCGATACCTGAATTTTTGATGTAAGTCTGAAGTGTATCTGTAAGTAAAAGAAGTTCAGTAAATTCATTTCCACTAACTTCAATATTTATTGGTTTTCCTGATGGAGGTCCTTCATTTTGTTTTTCAACAGATAATTCGATTCCCGGATACTTATTTGTCAAACCATCACTTAACTTTTTTAAAATATTTGATGTATTGAAATCACCACGGTACTCATAATCCAAAAACGTAACTGTAATCAATCCTTTATTTGGTCCGCCGCCTCTGCCTGCGAAACCTGAAAACTCACCTACCGCACCTTTTCCAACAACTGTGTGTATTGATTTAACGATAGATTGGTATGGTTCAATAATTTCATATACTTTCAATTCAATCACTTTCATTGTTGAGTCAGTAGCTGTGATATCAGTACCGATAGGTAATTCAGCCAGAACATTTACATATTTTGGATCACTTGATGGAAAAAATTCAATATTTGGTTCCCTGATATAAAAAAAGGCAAAAGTTAAAATTAGTAAGCCAATTGTGCCAAAAATAATAAAAGACGGATTATTTTTACGTAAAGCAATTTTTAAAACTTTAAGATATATCAATTCTAATTTAACAAGAAAAACATCCTGAAACCACATTGAAGCAGAGTTTAATAAAGAAATATTTAATATCCCGATAAAGGCAAAAATTAACAGAAGACTTCCCGCAATGTTATATCCAAATAAGTAAAAAGCAAAAGATAAAAGAATCATTATTATTGCTAATATCCATAGCTTTTTTTTGTTTAGATGATGATTTTGTTCGCCGGGCTTAATAAAAGTTGCTGAAAGTACAGGAATGAATACCAGAGCAACAAATAATGAAGATGAAAGTACAATGATCAATGTCATCGGGAGGAATTTCATAAACTCTCCCATCATACTATCCCAAAAAAGAAGCGGAATAAAAGCGGCAAGTGTAGTTGCTGTGGAGGTGATAATCGGCATTGCAATTTCACCAACTGCTAATTTGGCTGCATCTGCTTTTTTATATCCGCGATCGATAAAACGATAAATATTTTCAACAACAACAATGGCATTATCTACCAACATTCCAAGAGCAAGAATCAGCGAAAAGAGGACGATCATATTGATTTTTGAGTCCATGAGACCAAGCACCATAAACGAAATAAACATTGAAATAGGAATAGCCGCTCCAACAAAAAGTGCATTTCTTCTGCCAAGGAAAAAATAAAGAACCAGAACAACAAGAATTACTCCCAGTATCATACTGTTTTCAAGATTGCTGAGTTGTTTTCTTACAATATCCGACTGATCATTAGTAATTGAAATATTCAGGTTTTTTGGTAACACCTTTGATTCATGAGCATTATCAAGTATTTCAAATATTTTATTAGTTGCCTGAAGAAGATTCTCGCCACCTTTTTTTATAACTTGTAAAGTTACTACTGAATGTTTGTTGAGACGGGCAAAACTTTCGGGTTCGGCAAATCCGTAAACTACTTCAGCAGCATCTTTCAGATAAACAATATTCCCTTTTTCACTTTTAATAATGATATTCTCAATTTCCTTAGTGTTTTTAAATTCACCTATAACTCGTATCGAACGACGTGATTTTCCAAGTTTAATTTCACCACCGGAAATTGAAACATTTTCCTGAGCAATTGCATTTTCAATATCAGTAAAGCTAAGTTCAAAAGATTCGAGTTTGTATGGATCGACATTAATTTTTATTTCTCTTTCGTCAAGACCTGTAATTTCAACTTTTGATATTTCAGAAATTGGTTCTATTTTATCTTCAAGATATTCGGCAAAAGTTTTTAGTTCGTTGATACTAAAATCTCCCGATAAGTTAATGTTGATTATTGGAAATTCAGAAAAGTCGATATCGGTAACTGACGGGTCTTCAAGCAAATCATTAGGTAGTTCTTTTTTTGCTTTATCAACAGCATCTTTTACTTCCTGTAGTGCGTCATTGATTTCTACATCAGGATTAAACTCAACAAAAATCATTGAGGCATCCTGAGTTGAATTAGATGTCGTTTTTTTAATCCCTTTTACACTTTCGATTTCTTTTTCGATAGGGCGAGTAACCAGATTTTCCATATCAACAGGCGGGTTACCCGGATAAATAGTTTGAACCATTACGGTTGGGATATTTATATCGGGGAATAGTTCTTTTGGTAGTTTAAAGTATGAAAACAATCCGAATCCGATAAGAATCACGGTAAGCAGAAAAACTGTATTTTTATTTTTCAGAGCAAGGCTTGTTAGTTTAAATTCCCTGATAACTTT
>JAIORY010000042.1 GCA_021107915.1 Bacteroidales bacterium
TTTAATGAGGTATTCCCTTTTTTAAAACTCTTTAAATCATAAAAGTCAGATTTAACATGCAAAGATGTTAATTCATTCCAGCTTTCTCTATTGTTTTCAAAATTTTCCATATATGTTCATATTTTATTATTATTGGCAACATTGTTTATTGTCTCTTTTCAATCCACTCATCTTTAAGGATTGCATAAACTAAATCATCAACCCATTTTCCATTAATCAGAATACTCTCCTTAAAATGTGCTTCTTTCCTAAATCCTAATCTTTCTACTAATCCTATTGATTTCAAATTTTGTGGGTCTATTGAACCTATTACTCTTCGTTTATTCAGTTTATTAAATAAGTAATTCATGGTTTCTTTCAAAGCTTCAGTTGCATATCCTTTCCCGTGCTGATTTTTGTCTAATGTACAACCTATTTCAACTTGTTTTTTATCAGTATCTAAAAAATGAATTCCAACGTCTCCTATTATTTCGTTGCTGTTATTCTTGATTATTACAAATTGAAACCAAGTGTCAACAATGTCGATTTTTGGAGAGACTTTATTTATAAATTTATGAACGTCATCAAGAGATTCAGGTATCCATCCTTGATATTGATTTGCAATTGAATCCGATCGATAGTTGAATATTGCTTTGGCGTCTTTTTCTTCAACTGGTCTAAGTATTAATCTTTCTGTTTTTAATTCTATTCTATGTTCCATTTTTTTTCGTTTCTATGTTGCACAACGTGTGTATAAAAACAATTGTTATTACAACCTCTATTTAGTGGTATAAACACAATTGCGTTTATTTCTTATTTTATAACCCTTGTTTCATTATTTTTAGCAAATTTCTGAATTGATCGTGTCGGACGTATTGCTTGATCCCATTTGGTGTAAAGTGAATTTGTGTTACAGTTTTCAATACATTTATAACATCTTTTACATCGCTTTTTATTAATCACGATCAAATTATCATCTGAGAATTCAATTGCCTGATAATCACAAATAGAAATACATTTTTTGCATTGATTGCATTTGCTTTTATCATATAAGATATCGGGCATAACACCTCTTCTCATATTTGTTGTCATTAGCACATTCATTATATTTGCTGTAAAGCCCCTTGTATGAAGATTTTTTAGTTTTTTTATGTCAAAAGAATTTACATTGTTATTCTCAATCTTTTCTGAAATATTAAATAGAACTGATTTGATATTTTTCAAATTTTCTTCGTTTGGTTCACCTTTACCAAGTAAGATGTCAATATCGCCGACTCTGGTATTTTCATCAATATGTGCAGAGTGTGGCATAACAATTTGGGCACCACCTAATACATTGATATTTTTAGCTCGAAGTTTTTTTGCCAGATGAAAAGGCACACTATTACAAACACATTTGCCAAAAGTTGAAAAAACAAAACCATAAGTATTTTGAAAAGATGGCAAATTACGGAGCATTCTTAATGCGGCTTCCGGCATTTCCCAATAATGGACAGGAACGCCTACAATTAATAAATCAATATCAGTGAAGTTGTTTCTTGTTTTACATGAATCAAAATTACTGATTTTAACATTCCATTTTCTATCCTTTAATACACTTCCTGTATATTCTGCAATTGCTTTTGTATTGCCTGAACATGAATAATAAAGTATTAATGCATTTTTCATAAATCATTTCTCTTAAAAAATATTTTTGCAAAGGACGAAGTTTAAAACAACAAAACCATTTACATAAGTAAATGAAATTATCCCAATGCTATTTTTTTTCTAATCCGGCTTAATTGGGTGGAGCTTATACCTAAATAACTTGCAATATAGTAATGTGGAATTTGATTGATAAGATTTGGAAATTCGGATAGAAAAATATTATATCTTGACAGAGCATCTAATTTTACATAATTATTTTCTCTATTTTGATTAATTTGAATGTATTTCGACACCAAATTATTTTTAAAATCTTGTATTGACCTTTCACTTTTAGATAATTCTTCAAGTTTTTTATAATCCGCTATTAATATTTCACTTTTATTCAGGGATTGAATAGATACTGTATTTTTTTCACCATAATTCATAGCCCCAACAAAAAAGTCTCCATGAAGTAAAAAATGCTTTGTCAATTCATTACCACTTTCAGTATGGTTAAACATTCTTAAACATCCTGAATAAACAAATCCAAATCTTGCTACTTTTTCTCCTTCAACTGCAAATAATTCACCTTTAGCAATAATTTCAGGAATAAAAATATCCTGTAATATTTTCCACGTCTGATTGTCGAATTGACAAAATTGGGAAAATTTATTTTTTAGTAATATGTATGATTCAGATTGCATTTATGGGACATAATTTTAGTTATAAATTTCCAGCGGACATTTTACAGTGCCAACTTATCAAACCGGTATATTGTTCATTTATTGTAATTACTTTCATAGCTGTATTTTTCGCCTACTGGTATTTAGCTTTTATAAGTCGTTTTTCCTTTTTGTCATTTTACATTCTATCATAAATTTGTTTTGGTACTAGTTTTAAAAATGTCGCAATTAATCTCCAACGTCTTGTTATGTAAACTATTTCTCGCTTGTTTTTAATTGCATTTAAAATTTGTCTTGAGGCCTTGTCAACCGATGCAACCCAAAATTGTCCTTCTCCTTTTGCCATATCGGTGTCAACAAAGCCCGGCCTAATATCTGTTACCGTAATTTTTGTTTTTAATTTATTTGACTTTTGCCGCAAGCCTTCTAAATAATTAATCTGAAATGCTTTTGTTGCATTATATGCCGGTGCTTGTCGGCTTCCACGAAGCCCGGCAATTGAACTGATTGCAACAAAATGTCCAAAAGTCTGCTTCTCAAAATAATTAAAAGTCCAGTCGGCAATTGCTGTAAATCCACTTACGTTTGTGTCGATGGTTTGTTTTTCTATTTCAAAATCCAGGTTGTCATTTAAGTTGCCTGTTCCCGAACTAATTATTAATAAGTTAAGTCCACCTAATTCATTAACAAGTTCTTCTAATTGATGAGATATATTATTTGTGTCGGCTATGTCAAATGATTTGATAAAATAACTGTCTGGGTTTTCATTTTTAAGTTCTGTTAGTAAATTGGTTCGTCTGCCGGTAATGCCAACTTTATAGTCATTATCAATCAGCAATTTCGCAAGTCCTTTTCCTATTCCGGATGTTGCTCCAACTATGATTGCATTTTTCATTTAGTATTGTTTTTCAATGTCTTCATTTAAAATGGTTTACAACGTTAAAGTATAAAGCGTTTTAATGCTTTATACTTTAACGTTATAATCTTTATTTTTAGTTAAGTTTTTTATAACATTTTAAAATGAGCATATCCATTTATTTAAGTTTCTTCATTATTTCCTCAATACTCCGCTCAAGTTGCATATCTTTTCCTCGACCCATATCATTAGGCCGATTGGTAACTTCAATATCCGGTGAAATACCTATATTTTCAACAAACGTATTACCATTAAAATCTTTAGGCCCCTGGACAGGGTAAATGACAATCCCCCCGTCTATAAGCCGAAAGCCTCCTGTGGATGACAGCGACCCTGCGGTTCTTTTTCCAATAATCAATCCACTATTCAATTGGCGGAAAGTGGCGGCAAACATATCCCCTCCCGATTCAGACCATTCGTTGGTAATGCACACCTTGGATCCGAAAAAACCGGGATCCGGTTCGCTCACCGGTACTTTGCCATGAGGAAGATGAAAGTTGAAGATATGCTGCCTGTTCAAACGTTCAACCAGAGAATACGGAGAAAATCCACCAGCGTTGTACCTGATATCTACAATCAGCGCCTGCTTTGTCATCTGCGAATAATAGTAGCGAAAAAAGGATTCGAGACCGGGATAATATGTGTCCGGAAGATGGATATATCCAACTTTTCCCCCTGTGGCCTTATTGACTTTTTCGATATTATTCCAAACCCAGTCATTGTAGCGTAAAAAATTTCCATCTTCTGACACCGGAACCGGTTTTACCTTTACTGTCCGGGAATCCTTAAAAGTGGGTTTTGAATGAATTGTTACCGAAACCGTTGAGTCTGCCTTATTTACCAATAAAGCATAAGGATTTACCCCTTCCTTTAGTACGGTTCCATCTATGGATAACAGATAATCACCCTCCTCAATATTCAAGCCCGGCAGTGTGAAAGGACTGATTCTATCAGAATCCCAGTTTTGACCACGATAAATTTTGGCAATTTTATAAAATTGGTTCTTTGTGTCCCATTCAAGATCAATACCTAATACGCCATTATTATCTTTGGATATTTCAGGAAAATCCCCTCCCTTTATTTCTGTATGACTGTGACCCAGTTCTGCGAACATGCTCTCAATTAGATAATTCAGGTCAGAACGGCTATCCACATGAGGAAGCAGGGTTTCATATTTTTGCTTTATCGCCTCCCAGTCAACTCCATTTAAATCTTCATCATAAAACAAATCTCGCTGGATTCGCCATACTTCATTGAACATTTGTATCCACTCTTTATGATAATCAATAGTCATATTTAAACCGGAAAGATTTACTTCACCATCTCCTACCTTCTGACCGGGTTTTATATCCAGGATACCAATCATTCCCCCAGCCCTATAAATCATTTTATCCATACAAGCTGCAGGGACACAATACCATGCGTCTTTTAGCAGAACAGATTCTTTTTTCTCATTCATATCAAACATGTTAATGGAAAAATCACCTCCGTCCGGTGTTGATTCATAAAGCACTCTTCCTTTCATTGCCTTCAAATAGTTGTAATGAGAATCATCAATGGGCAAAGCCGTTATTCTCTCTCCTAAGCCCTCTATATCAATATGGATTGGGAGATGGTTCCCTTTCTTCTGTTTAATAATATTATCCTGTTCGGTTTGAAATGGAGAGAGGGTTTCTTTTTTTAACGTAGCGACAATAATTTTTGAAGGATTAACCATATAAGGATAATAATCCCAATGAGTAGTTTCAATATTGAACTTGCTATCGGAAATCCAATAAAGATATTTTCCTTCCGGATCAAATTTCGGGCTATAGTCATTTTGATATGTATCGGTGATCCGGTATGTTTTCCCATTTTCAATTGAAAATAGAAAAATGGAACCATACCAGTTTTCATCATTTTTGGAATATACCAGCCATTTTGTATCTGCTGACCAGTCTGCCGACACAAATGGGGCGGTTGCTGCATATCGGTTAAAAAAGACTTTTTGAATGTCCTCAGTATCGATATCAACGAAATAATAGGTTGCCCGGTGATCAGAATAACCGATTTTTTTGCCGTCAGGCGACCATGATAGATTACGAAACATGCTTATTAAACAATCTGTAATCTGACGGGGCTTTTTGTCGCTGTTGATTGCCTGAACATAAATCTGTTCTTCTCCCGAAGCATCTGATACGTACGCGTATGACTTCCCATCCGGGCTCCATTTTGGACATTTTTCTTTGATGCCTGGTGTACGGGTCAGGTTTAGGGTGATGTTCTTCTCGGGATCAATAAGAAACAATTCTCCTCTCGCAGACGCTAAAACTCTTTTTCCATTCGGTGACAGGGCAAGGGTACTCAAATTATCTTTTACATTTTTTTCCGTTTTGGTCAAACTGTTTTTTGGAGTAGTGATTTTGATTTTGACGGGGCGGGTTTTTTCATCATTAACGTTGTAAATGTAGAGACTGCCACCGCTTTCATAAATAATCTGTTCATTACCTTTACTGGCAGATTTAATATCCCACGTTTTGTGAAAAGTGATTTGACGTACCTTTTTGTTTTTTTCGTTGTAAACCCAGAGATTCTGCTCTCTGTTTGATCCCCTGTCGCTGAGAAAATAGATTGAATTGCCGATCCACATAGGATGTTGGTTAATAGAGTTATCGGCAATGATTTGTTCTGCTTTCCGATTGTTAAAATCATAAGTCCAGATGTTCGGTGCCATACCTCCTCGGTATCCTTTAAAGGGCGGCATTTTCTCCAGGCTAATCCGGCAAAAGGCAATTTTATCTCCCTTTTGATTATAGCTGGACAACTCTGCTTCGGATAACTCAAGTACTTTTGGAAGACCTCCTTCAACAGGTACTGTATGAAGACGGTTAAACCTGTTACTGAAACTACTTCGAATGGAACGGAATAAGATTTTTTTTCCATCTGGATGCCAATCAACAACAAAATCTTTTGCCGGATGAAAAGTCAACCGTTTAGGCTTACCACCATGAACAGACATCACATAAACATCCGTATTTCCTTCAAACTCTGCCGTAAAGGCGATTTGTTTTCCATCCGGTGAAAACTTGGGCATACTTTCTTCCCCCAGAAATGAGGTCAGTTGTTTTACATCTTTTCCTTCTAAGGAAGAAGTATATATATCTCCTCCATAACAAAATACTATTTTACTGTTATTAATATCCGGATAACGCAGCAATTTTGTTTCAGAAGCAACGCTCCATGAATTAAAAACAAATAGAATTAAAACCGCAACTATCCATTTTTGTTTTTTACGTTTATTCATTACTTTTTTTCTCCTAAATAAGTTAAAATTCATTTTTTTCATTCTTTTAAATCTTTTAGTTTGTCAAATTATTAATAAGGACATCAATAAAAGTCAAATGTTACATTAAACTTCTAAATATTTACTACACTATGCATATTATTTCGCCTCTGTCTATTGTAGTGTTTATAGCAAACATACTGTGCGAACCTTTGTTTTTTATATACATTACTGTGCGTTCATGCATTAATATTTTCAACTACAAATTCACAATATTTTTTTCCTTGAGGTATCGTATTATTCAATCCATTTCTGTGAAATATTATTTTCTCGGGCAGATATGTATTAAAAATTGCATTATCAATTGAACACATTATTAACGTTAATTCAGGAACTTTCAAATAGGTAAAAAGTTCATAAAACACGCACCTTGTTACATGAAATTCGTATTTACTTTCAGTTTGCTCAATGATTTTCATTGTATTTAATTTTGTGCTTCCTTCATTATTTGCTCTTTGTTGATATTTAATCAAATTCTTAAAACTTCTATTTTCTTCAACGTTCCTAAAATTTGCTTGCTGAACAGCAAGTCCTGAAGTTAAAATCGTAGCCCGAATTATTTCATAAGCTTTTTCTTGTCCGATTTTTTCTTTCAACCGAATATATATCCATGCAATAAAAGCAGTAGTATCAACAAAATCCCTTGGCAAATCAAGTACAATATTTTTCCTGAATTTTTTAAAGGATATTTTTGATTTAATAAGAAATCCAATTGGATTTTTAATATATCCTTTCAATACACCAAGCAATATTAAAGATACCGCCGGTTTTGCTATATTATCAGTATTTGTTTTCAATGTTTTAATTATATAAAAAAACCTTCGATCTTGGGAATTCATTACTTGGCAAAAGCCCTTGCCCTGATGCTGCTTTTTCAAACATCTTTTCCCATTTTTGCCAATCAGCAATAAAAATAAGGGCTTCCTTTTTACAAGAAAACACGCACTTTCCGCAATGAATACAATCTTTAGCATTCTTTCTTACCGCGGGACCATTTTCAGTCATTTCGTACCGTTGGACAGGACATAGCTTAACACATTTACCACAATTATTGCAATTTGAATAATTAAATTTTATTTTAGGGTACATATGTTTTTGCCAAAATTTTTCACGAAAGATAATATTGGCTTTTAATAAAACACTAAGCTTTTGGTAATTAAGAAATCCTATTGTTTTATTTGGTAAACTGTTGTTGTTTTTTAAATCAACAATTGTTTTTATCAGTTCATCAATCATAGGTAGTATTTCATTGCCTGGCAGGTTTTCATTAAATACTGTTTTGAATTTTTTTGTCAAACAGTGCTCTGCACTAATCTTTAATCCGGCAATAACTGTCCTGTTTTGCTTCTTCAATAATTTCTCTGCTTCGTGAAGAGCTATCCCTGAATTAATACCACCATAAGTTACAAAAGGAATTGCATATTGCTTGTTTCCGTTCTTTAACTTTTCAAATTGTTTTATAATTTCTTTTACATTATAATGTAAATGATGCGCATACACAGGACCTCCGATAAACAACAGGTCTTTGTCCTTAATTAGTTTATTAATATATTCTTTCCGGTTTAAAGAAAATAAGTAATCCTTATTTCTTGTCAGGTCTGCAATTTGAGTATCAATCCCTTGTAAATTAGAATACTCCGTTATTACCTTACCTACTTTTAAGGTATTACCGCTTGGGCTAAATATTATCACTATTGCTTTCATCTTTACTTTTGTTTATAAATAAAATTACATCTAAGAAAATATCTTGGCGTTTTCTTCATATATTCTTCATAATCAGTTCCATATTTTTCAATACAAAATTTTTCCTGGGCAATAAATGTTGGATAACTCGTAATCATTTGAATAAGACAAACCACAATAATTAAACTACAAGATGTTATTAATCCAATACCAATCCACATTATTATTGTAGATATTTGTTGCGGATTTCTACTATACCTAAAAATTCCTTTTGTTACCGCTTTATCAGGATTGCTTGTGGCATAATTGATTAACGACATCACGTAAGCACTATATCCGAGAAAGAAAATGCTTAAACCGATAATAAAAAAGGGTGCATCAAATTGTACAGGCATAAATATCACGAGTGTAATTAAACCCTGAAACAGAATAAAATTGAACATGCCGATTAACTGTTGCCAGCGATTGTCGAATTTTGGCATAGTTAACACTCGCTTCTTATAATGAGAAGGGTATGCCTTTAGAATAACCAGATTAGTTGCAACAAAAAGCAACGAAAACCAAAACGCATTGGTAATACTTAATTCAAATTGAGGTAAAAAGTTCATAATCATTTATTTTTATTTGTTTAACTGTAATTCTATATTAAAATCCTTTTTAACGAAAAATGAAACATCATTAAAATTGAACGGAAAGGTCTTTTTGTTTTTCCAACTGAAGCCTCAAGGTTCAGCAGGCATAAAGAATTTTTTGTCCAATTTTTTGTTGCCGTTCAAATCCTGAAAGCACCGGATAGCATATTCACCAGGCAGAACATTGTTAAACCTGAAAACCATAGTTTCCGTATAAACTTTGCAAATAATCTTATCAACACCCGAAAATGGTGTACTGAAAGTTTCTTTATCAACAAGGAAAATGTATAGCTCTCCTTTTAATTCAGGTACTTTTATTTTTCCGTGTATTATAAAAGATGGAGACTGAGCTTTGGCAAAACTGAATGACGAAGCAACAATAACAAAAATTAAAATATATGATTTTACGTTATTGTTTTCTTTTTTCTTCTTTCTGAAAATTGCACAAAAAATTACTGTGATTATAATTGCTATCCACATAATTTGATTTTTTTTAATTCCTGCGGCAAAAATATGGCAGTCAATCATGCACGTCGCCCCATCCATAAAATTGGGAGGCCTCAATAATGCGGGATGCTGATTTTTATGGAATTAAGCAGTCGTATTTTTCTGAAATTCGGAAGGGGACAAGCCTGTTTTTTGCTTAAAAATACGGTTGAAAGACGATTTGGAGTTGAAACCACAGTCGAATGCAATGCCAAGTAAAGAGAAATTTTTATTCTCTGGAGCATGAATCCCTTTTTTAAATTCATTAACACGAAAACTGTTTACAAAATCATAGAAACTCAGACCCGCATATTCATTTAAAGTTTGGGTTATATGATGTGTCGGAATATTCAATTCCTTTGATAATACGGATAAGCTGAGAGTGGGATTAAGAAATAACCGGTTTTGTTGCATTGATTTTATCAAGCGGGAATGGATAGTTTTCATATTGTCAATTTGCAAGCCTGACTTTTTATAACTTTCAGATATTTTCACAGGCACTTCGGTTGTTGAAACAGAAA
>JAIORY010000345.1 GCA_021107915.1 Bacteroidales bacterium
TGATAACATGCTGGATAATTTATAATAAAACGAAATCATCCAGCTAAACGTTGGCATTCATTTTGAAAAAGAGACGCATATGGGATTTTTTGACAGCTTATTTGAAGAAGAAAAGAAAAAGAAAGTATTTATAAGTTTTGCAATTGAAGATGTAAAATATAGAGATTTTCTTGTCAAACAAGCAAAACAAGACAAATCACCATTTGAATTTATTGATATGTCAGCAAAAAAAGCTTGGAAACAATCTGAATGGCAAAAACGATGCAGGACAAAAATAAAAGGATGTGATGGTGTAATAGTATTGTTGAGTAAAAATATATATCACGCAAGTGGTGCTCGTTGGGAAATGAAATGTACTAATGAAGAAAAAATACCAATGATAGGAATGCATATTAAGAAAAATGATAAAGGAGCAAATCCACCCGAGTTATATAGAAAAAGAAAGATTGATTGGACTTGGGAAAATATTGAAAAAGCAATAGAAACATTTTAAAAAAGGAGTAATTATGGCAAACACAAAAAACATTTTCATTTCTCACTCTTGGACATATAGTGATGCATATGAAAATTTAGAAAAACTATTAAATGAACGGGGATATTTTCCATTTAATAATTATTCTGTTCCGAAAGATGATCCAATTCATAACGCACCATTTGATTATCAATTATATAATGCAATTAAAGATAAAATAGCACCTTCATCTTGTATATTAATTATAGCAGGTGTTTATTCTTCATATAGTAAGTGGATAGATAAAGAAATTAAAATTGCAAAAACGGAATTTTACAATCCAAAACCAATAATTGCAATTGAACCTTGGGGAAGTGAAAAAACTTCAAAATTGGTAAAAGACAATGCGGATGCAATTGTTAAATGGCAAAAAGATAAAATTGTTGAAGCAATTAGACTATTAACATAATTATGAAAGATAATCTGTGGACTAAAATTGATGATAATTCGGAATATTCCAAAAATGGAGAATTATATCAAAATCACATTTTAGAGCAATATAAGATGTACGCTGAAATGGCTGATAGAGTGAGTGCAAGAAGGAATTTAGCGAATATATTTTTTCTAACACTAAACACAACTATTCTTGGAGCAATAGGATTTTCTTTTGAGAAAATTCAATTAATTAATCCAAAATGGTTGATTTTATTTCCAATAATAAGTTTTTTAATTTTAGTTGTTGTTTGGGGTTGGTTAATTAGGTCTTACCGAAATCTTAATTCTGCAAAATATAAAGTTATAGGTAATCTTGAAAAAAAATTACCTGCAAGTCCTTATTGGTCGGCAGAATGGAAAGAGTTAGGAGAAGGCAAAGATTGGAAAAAATATTTACAATTAACAGCTCTTGAAAATGTAGTTCCGATTATATTTGGATTAACATATATTATGATTGGAATATATGTGATGTTTATAATGAAATAAAACGAAAAATTGGAATTACCAGAAATAAATACAGTAAAGAAAAATGGAACGGAATGTTTCAGTTTTGAAAATGAATACTTGAGCTTTAAATTAAATAATTTTTGGATTTGGAACCAATCAAATCTAATTGAAAATAGAACTCGTGGAATATTAGCTGAATTTATTGTAAAACAAGCATTGAGTATTACAGAAGGAACTCGAATTGAATGGGATAGTTATGATTTGATAACAGAAAAAGGAACTAAAATTGAAATTAAATCTGCTTCATATATTCAAAGTTGGAAGCAAGAGAAATATTCAAGTATTCAATTTGGAATTGCAAAAACGATTGGTGAGCCAAGTAATCCTGAGTATGATGGAATATATCGAAGATGGAGTGATTATTATGTGTTCTGTCTATTAAAAAATAAAAATCAAAAAACGATTAATCCAATTGACTTAAATCAATGAATTTTTTATGTTTTGAAAACAGAAATATTAAATGAAAGATTATCTACTCAGAAAACTATTGGGTTGAATTCTCTTTTGAAACTTAATCCAGTTGAATGTAAATTTAACGAATTGAAAAATATAATTAAATAAAAAACGAAATGCCAACACGCAATATAAAAAATTGGGCAGATAGTACTAAATATGAACATTTTACCATTAAATAAACAGTGCGGTAAATTGAAAGATTGGAGTTTCAAAATGCCCAAAATTTCATATTGCAATCGTTATGTGGCAGTTAAAAGACAAAAAACCTATCAATGAACATTAAATCTAAACTACAAGTATTCTTTGATTCAAAACAAGATAATGCTCAATACATTGAGAAGTACGAAGAAAATATAAGATTTTTTAATGATTTACTTCAAAATGGACGAAAAGAAGATGTTGAATATGTAATTCCTATCAAAATGTATAAATATGCTGACCCATTAAATTTGACTGGAAATTTTCAAAAATCATTGACTATTCTTTATGAAATAGATAATGACTTGGAAAGAATAAAAGGACAATCAAAATGGTATAAGCAATATTTTGAAGGGGTTACTTTTTTAAAAGGAGTTTGTCTCGGACGATTAAAAAAATACAAAGATTCTAATGTTGAATTTAAAAAACTTCTGTTGAAGAATCCGGGTAATGATAATTACATAGACTGGTACAAATCAAACAAGAAAAATGAGATAGAAAGAATATTAAATAGGATTGCAGTTGTTGCAGTGACCTATTATTTGCTTGTGATTTTTGCAGATTTTATGGGGAAAGAAATTGAGAACATAATACTCCGAGAAATAGGATTAGTGATTGCATTACTTTCATTTGTAACATCATATATTTGGAGGAAAATTATTGATAAAAAGGAAATGAAACTTGAATAAAAACCGCCACATAACACCTAAGCATATAAAAACTCCGTAGTGCTCATGCATCTACGGTTTTTATATGCATTGTTGAACGACACCAAAAGTAGCGGGGTTAGCAACTTCAGAGGATAATATTTTGCCGGTTTTTTTGCAGTACGCTTAAATCGGCTTATATTTGTCTGATTATTAAACAAACGACAGACATTCAATAACTTTAAAAAAATAAAAATGAGAAAATTTTTCAATTTGATTTTATTATCAATTATTTTGACTTCTTGCCAAGCTCAACAAACTGAATTAAAGCTAAATCTTGAGAAGGGAAAAGAATACAAACAAATAACAGACTCAAAAGCGACAATAATACAAAATATTAATGGGCAAAAAATGAATATGGAGATGACTATTAAAGGAAGCATGTCATATCTTGTGAAAGTTGCAAACGAAAATGATTATGAAATGGATGTTAAGTATGAAAGTTTAAGCATGTCAATGCAGCTTCCACAAGGAACAATGGAATTTAGCTCAGAAAAGAATGATGAACAGGATATTTTCTCTATGATTTTAGCTGAAATGAAAAATAGTCCGTTTCAAATTACAATGACTAAAAGCGGTAAGATAACTGAAGTAAAGAATATTGAATTACTTTTTGAATCAGCATTTAGTAAATTTTCACAAATTCCGGAAACCCAAATGGCACAGATAAAGGCACAATTGCTGAAAGCATATGGAGAAGAGGCTTTTAAAGGGAATATTGAAATGGTTACCGCTATCTATCCAGATAAATCTGTCGTAAAAGGAGAAAGTTGGGAAATTAAAACGAAACTTGAATCAGGAATGTCGGCAGATATAACGACTACATATAAATATGCTGGAAGCAATTCTAATTATTATTTAATTGTTGGTGATTCAAAAATTGCCACAGCTGATAAAGATGCTTATATAGAATCAAATGGTATGCCTATGAGATATGACTTGACAGGAAATATGTCATCCGAAATAAAAGTGGACAAGACTTCTGGTTGGATTATTGAGGCAAAGGTAAATCAAGATATTCAAGGAGATGTTTACATTAAAGGTAATCCACAAATGCCAGATGGAATGAAAATACCAATGGTTATGAAAAATGACATGACATTTACTAATCAATAACTACCGCCAACATCTAAGCATATAAAAATCCCGTAGTGCTAACACCTACGGTTTTTATATGTATTGTTGAACAACACCAAAAGTACATTTCGGCTACGCTCAATGTACGGCGGGCTGGCTATTTTAGAGGGTATGTGGTTTTAATAATTTGCCGGTTTTTTTGCAGTACGCTTAAATCGGCTTATATTTGTCTGAGTTTAAAAAAACGAAGGGTTTTTAGACAAACTGACGTTGTGTGTCATTCCCCACATCAGGAGAACCGATTAATTTCTGATGCTAACGATAAAAATTTAGGGAATTTTTAAAATATTTTTACTATATTTGAGCTGAAATTACTATAAATAAAGGGATGTGGATTAAAAACAACAAAATTTGACGTTAGTTGGAATTAAATATTCAAAATGGCTTTGCTTGAAATTGTTTCGCTGATATAAGAGTCATAATTAATTGGATTTAATACGTTTGTAATTGTTCCTTTAACTTACCACAATGAATAAAATAAATAAGCTATGGAATATGACATTATAAATCGTTTTAAATTCTTAACAAAGATATCTAAATCCTTAGAAGAAGAACTATCTGCTTTAATTACTATCAAAAACATTGACAAGGGAGATAATTTTATTTATTCTGGTCAATACCCTAAAAATCTCGCATATGTAAAAAACGGGTTATTTAGAGATTATTATACAAATCAAGATGGAAAAGAAGTTACAAAGTGGTTCTATGCCGAAAAATCTATATTAATCTCCTATAATGCAGTGTTAAAAAACAGAGAATCTTATTTTACAATTCAAGCACTTGAAAATTCAATAATTGAAACACTCAATTATCATATGCTAGTGGATTTATTTGATAAACAACTATCATATAGGAATGAAATATTAATAGCTGAACTACAAAATGCTCTTATCCAAAAAGAAGAAAGAGAATATGAACTTTTAATGTTTGATGCCGAACATAGATATAAACTACTTTTGCAGCGATTCCCTAATCTTGATAAAAGAGTAAAACAAAATATAATTGCTTCTTATCTTGGAATAGCCCCAGAATCTTTAAGTAGAATAAAAAAAACACTTATCTTAACATAGGTCAATGTATTAATAATTATTAGTTGTTAATATTGCATGGACAAAATAAAAGGTATTGCAATGAGAAATTATGGTATAAAGTTAGTCGTATATTTAGTTTTTTTTATTCTAAGTGGTTGTGTAAGTACTGTTCCACATAAAAATCAACCTCAAGGTGTTGCAGAAGGAGACCCAAATGGGTTATATGCCATTACTACCCATATTCCGGGAATTAGTATGTTTACCGGTTCCACAACAGCCTTGATAGCTGTGGAATCAACTGAGGACGGTTTTAAAGCAAATAGCCGTCCAGGAGCAGCAGGTGAATTACTAGGTGGTTTCCCCGGCTTTTACGTAAATCTAATAGGGGACAAGAGAGTTCCCGGCGGTGCTTTCTTGCATTGGTCAGCTCAGATTCCTGTTAAGAAGCAGATTACACACGGAATATTTAAGACGCCTCTGGCAGATCTGAAAACAGACTTTTATTCATATGATAAGCCAATTGAGCTGCGTCTAATGAATAGTGAACGCTTGTTTGGACTGATGACTATTGCTCCTGCAAATGCAAAGGATTTCCCAAAGATAGATTATTTGGCATTAATTAACCGGATTGATACAATACTTGAAGCGAAACTCTTTGATCCTGTTGTGTACGAAAAATCAGAAACACAAGATTTTCTTAATAAGCTTCGAGAGACCAGCGGGAAAATCCGGGATGATGTAGAATTTTTGATGGCCTGGATATTTGCGATGAGGCATCTAACGTTTTCCCACTGTTATGTGGGGTGCAAACTTGATTCTGAGTACGAGAACAGGTTTGCACAAATGTCTTCCACATCACCACTCACAGTAGGTATGAACAAAGCTATCAGCATTGATGAAAATGGAGGAATAATAACTCTTCGTATAGCAACCTTTGAAGGGGACTCCTATGTTGAAATCGACAAAGCATTTGCCGATATCATTGAACGGAATCCTGATGGCCTTATCATAGACTTACGTGATAATCCTGGTGGTACTCACAAATCCAGTAGGATAGTAGCTTATCTTATTAAATCCGCATTAAATGCGGGAGTTTTCTTCAATCGACATGCAAGAACAAAAGTACTTGCTAATGAATTAAAGGATTTTCCTGAGGTGTCATTAATATCCATTCCTGCCGAAAATGAACTTTATGATTTGATTGATAAACATAATGCATTTATAGGAATAATTGAACCAGCAGATACAGTCTATAATGGACAGGTTGTAGTGTTAGTAAACAAGGGAACTGCCTCCGCTTGTGAACCTTTGGTAGCAGGTCTCCAAGATATTAAGCGTGCAACTATCATAGGAGAAAAAACAGCAGGTTCAATGTTATTGTTAGCTGAATTTGATGTAGGCGATGGTTGGTTGCTTTCTGTTCCGACTATTGATTATCTTACTTCTCAGGGCATTCGTCTTGATGGACGAGGGATAATTCCTGACATTGAAACAACCAGCGAAGAGGCTCCTCAGGCTGCCAGAAAGTTTTTGTTAGACATTTTAAGTCGATAAGAATAGGAGTAAGAGATAGGATTCTACTATCAATAGAAAAAGAATTTAATGCAGCTAAAGCGGATATACTTTTGCTTGTTGATAAATCATTTCTTTCTGATGCAGGGAAATTAAAGTATAAAGAAGTGGTGGAGTTGCATTATAACCAATTATTCAGACTTTGACAAGAACCCCTTATGTGCATTAGAGAAAACCTTAATCAGATAAAATACAGATAAAATTTGAATAATTTAAATAAACGGTATATATTTGCATTTGGATAAAATATGGATATGTTATGGATAAATACTTAAATAAATTGAACTTTGACTTTCAAACAAATCAGAAAATATTGACACTTATTTCAGAAATTGATTTGTATAAGGGAAAGTGGAATTCTATTGAAAAACAAGAAAATATTTATCTCAAAGAACTAAAAAAAATTGCAACAATTGAAAGCATTGGTTCTTCGACACGAATTGAAGGTGGGACATTGACTGATAAAGAAATTGAGGAACTCTTAAATGATGTAAAAATAACAAAACTGAAAACCAGAGATGAACAAGAAGTTGTTGGATATTACGACACATTAGAGATAATATTTGAAAATTATGATAATATCAGCTTAACAGAGAATTATATAAAACAACTTCATCAAAACTTATTGAGACATAGTGATAAAGACACACGACATCGAGGTGGATACAAATCACTGTCGAATAAGGTGGTTGCAAGTTATCCGGGTGGTGTTCAGAAAGTAATTTTTAACACAACAGACGTTCACTTAGTTGCAAGTGAAATGTACGATATAATTAGTTGGACAAATAATCAACTTGAAAAAAAAGAAATACATTCATTAATAATTATTGCCAACTTTATATACGAATTTTTATCAATACATCCTTTTCAAGACGGAAACGGACGACTTTCAAGATTACTAACTACTTTACTTTTATTGCAAAGTGATTACTTATTTATTCAATATGTTTCATTTGAGAATCTGATAGAAAAGACAAAAAAAGAGTATTATCAGGCCTTGATGGAGGGGCAAAAAAATAGAAGTAACGAGATGGAAAATATATCTAATTGGACTTTGTATTTTCTTGACAAATTAAGAATGCTAAGCGAGAGATTAGATGCAAAATATGATGTTTTCAAATCAAAAGGTGGATATTTAAATGAAAGACAAAAAATGATTAAGGATTATTTAATTGAAAATCAACCATCAAAAATATCTGATTTAGCAAAGGAATTTGTAGAAATAAATATTCACACAATCAAGAAAGATATTCAATATATGAAAAAGGAAAGAATAATAAAAAGTATAGGAAAAGGGAAAGGAACTATATATTTGATTGATAATGAACGACACCAAAAGTAGCGGGGTTAGCAACTTCAGAGGATAATAATTTGCCGGTTTTTTTGCAGTACGCTTAAATCGGCTTATATTTGTTTAATTATTAATAAACTGGTGGCTTTTTAGAACTGCCGTTGTGGTGCTAAGAAAAAACACAGAAAATACAATTATAAAAATAAATAGTTACATTTGTAGTATGATACGATTTAATAAATACATAGAGATTAACACAGAAAAGAGATTTGGGAAACCAATAATCATAGGAACCAGAATTTCTGTTTATGATGTTTTATCTTGGTTATCAAATGGAATGACCCGACAAGAAATCATTCATGACTACCCTGAATTAACAGAAAATAAAATAAATGCTTGCTTGTCGTTTGCTGCGAAAAAAGAACAAGGACAATTATACGCCTCATGAAATTGCTCTTTGACCAAAATATTTCATTTCGACTGGTAAAACGAATTATTGACCTTTTCCCAAAATCAAAACAGGTTAGAGAATTAGGACTTGAAAACTCAACCGATCTTGAAATATTTGAGTATGCAAAAAGAAACGGTTACGCAATTGTAACTTTCGACTCCGATTTCTGCGACTTAAATATTATTAAAAATTCTCCTCCAAAAATAATCTGGATTAGAACTGGAAATACGACAACAAAGAACTTAGAAAATCTTCTACGAAATAAACATGACTTAATAAAATTATTTTTAATTGAAGATTATGGTTGTCTTGAAATAATAGAATAAAAAGTACAAAAGTATTACGCAATCGGTACTGTGCATACCACCCCCCCCATTGTGGTGCATCTGAAAAAAGACAATAAAAACAAAAAAATCAGTTTACTGAACTAAACTCCTCCACCAAATAACCTCATAAAATTTTCTTTCACCAATTCTTTTACTTCCCGGAAATCAACTTTTTCGCCAAGTTCTTTTTCCATAGAAGTTACTCCTTTATCTGTAAAACCGCAGGGATTTATGTAATTATAATAATTAAGATCGGTGTTTACATTAAATGCAAAACCATGCATTGTAATCCATCTGCTTACTTTTACACCGATTGCACAGATCTTTCGTGCTTTTAGTTTGTCGGAGGTATCAAGCCAAACTCCGGTAGCTCCATCAAGGCGTTCGGCGTTTATGCCATAATTTTTTAAAGTCTGAATAATTACCTCTTCAATCAGAAAAATATATTGTTTTACTCCTAACGAAAACGCTTCGAGATTGATAATCGGGTAACCGACAATTTGTCCCGGTCCGTGATAAGTAATATCTCCCCCCCTGTTGATTTTAAAAAATGAAACTCCTCGTTTTTGTAATTCAATATTATTTATCAAAAGATTGTTTTCCGATCCGCTTTTGCCAATTGTATAAACATGAGGATGTTCGCAAAACAATAAATGATTTGGAATTTCTTTATTTTGACTTTTCAGTTTCAAAGATTCTTTAAACAGCTTTTCCTGAAAATCCCACGCTTCTTTATATTCAATTGAGCCTAAATCTTTGAAATGTATTTTTTCATTTAGCATTTTATTTTTTTGATTTTTCGCCACTAAAACACAAAGGCACTAAATTTCACTAAAAATAATTTATTGATATTCTTTGTTTTGTGGATTTTCGTGTTTTTGTGTTTTTGTGGCATTATTTATTTTTTAACTTTTCGGAGAGGACCCAACAATCCATTACTCTATCACTCCAAACTATATGTTAGCCAGATTACTTTTTCATTACATGTTTTTCTGCTCTATAAGATGATCTGACCAAAGGACTGCTTTCAACAAAAGCAAAACCTTTTTGCAAACCAATCTTTTCATATTTTTTAAACTGCTCTGGTGTAACATATTCCAAAACCGGAATGTGATTTTTTGAAGGTTGCAGATATTGACCAATCGTAAAAACTTTACAACCCACATTTATCAGGTCGTCCATGGTTTTAAAAACCTCTT
>JAIORY010000040.1 GCA_021107915.1 Bacteroidales bacterium
CAACACGTCTGATTCTGGTTCAGAAGAGTCTAGGTTCGAGACCTAGTCGGACAACCTCACCCCAACCCCTCTCCAATTGGAGAGGGGCTTTTTATTGCTTTATAATTTTTCTCGTTGCAAAAGTTTTTCCATCAGAAATTCGTATAAAATATATCCCGTTATTCAGTTTTTCTAAATTGATTTGTGCCTGATTGGTATTTTTAATAATTCCCGACATTAATGTTTCCCCAAGAATATTATAAATTGAATATTTAAGATTCTTTTGATTGTTGGTAGTTTTGACAATTATAAAATTGTTAGATGGATTTGGATAAATTTCAAACTCCATTTGTGGTGCTTGCAATTCTTCTACGCCAAAAGAATTATTATAGTAATCAATAAGCTGTGTAATTCTGTTTTTTAATAATCCAACACTATTGAGATGTGCAAAATCACCACCGGAATAATCTCGTGCAAACACCATGGCAAATTCCAATTCGATGCTTTCGCCAGCATTAAAGTTATATGGACCGACAGACACCAAACCCTTTTTGTCGTAACTTTCATTATTTGCTGATACTTCTGACCAACCCTCCCCTGTAATAGGATTGCCGGGATAGACAAACATTGTAGATTCAGTTCCACCATAACCCTGACCTCCAATAGTTAGATGAGTTGAATCGCGCCAAATGGCTTGAAAATAATTGTAATATTCACGGAAAAATGTTGGAGTGGTTGTAGGATCGGGCCAAATCCCATAAAATGACATTGTAGAGGTGATATTGAAATTTAATGCAGTGAGCGAAATAGCCGGCGGGTAATCCCCATAATTGTTTGGATATTGATAACTACAATCATAAGGCATGCTATTATACCCATAAAGTGAATTTAAAACCGTATCCGTACCAAGATAGTCATCATTGGGGCAACCAATATCAATATCGTTGAAAAAGCCGAGATAATAATCATGGTAATCATTTTCTGATTTGTTAAATATTTTATAGGAAGCAAAAACAGTATTGTTCAGTGTTGAATCATCTGGTCGGTCAAATGCATAATACATTGTGTGAATTTCTGCTCCTATCCGTTCGCCCCATGATTGTGTATGCACTGACCGATCATCATTATAAATATAATAAATAGCCTGATCACCTTTAATGAGCGGAAAATCACCACTTTCAGGATCATAAACCCCATTGATGTTAATATCATAAAAGGGAGCAAATTCAGGATTGGATTTCGCAGGCCAGTACAGGATATTTTCAATCATTTCATATCCTGCATCCTGCCAATGTGCACGGTGATAATCAATATCCGTTTGATATAACATCCACACACGGTTCCAATTAATGTCATATTCTGTGGTATAAGCGGTAGAATTCATAACCGGACCCGGAAAATAATCTTCACCATATCTCCATGTATCTCCCGCAAAGTGAAAATCATAATTTTGGTTTAAATCACCCATCCACAATGATAGAGAAAAAATTGCATTCACTCCTGAGTTAGCCGGAACTTCAAACATCGTTTCACTTAAATTTTCCATATCCCAAAATTGCACTCCACAAACATTGATCCTGCAATGGATATTATTTATTTTGAGGGTATCAAAACTTTTGTTTTCCACTTGCAGGTAAACTAATGCAAATTCGGAAAATAGCATGTTCTCGGTATCAATTATCCAATATTTAATTGTGTCAATACCTGCAAAATACATATTGGGAGTATAATAAATAAGACTATCATCCCAATACATTTCGCCATGAGAGGGAGACAAAACCTGGTACAGTTTTAACGGATGTTCATTATAAGAATAATCATTATCAAGAACATGGATTGTATCGGTTCTCAATGAAAATGCGTTATAGTAATCGTCTTCAGCTACGGGAGCTTTTTCCTGTCCAAACAAAAAAACAGGAGAACATATTAAGAAAGCAGCAAATGTTATTACAAATATTTTCATTATTCTGGTTTTAGTGTTTGATAATTTTTTTTGTTACAACGATTTTCCCGTCAGAAATTCGTATAAAATATATCCCGTTATTCAGTTTTTCTAAATTGATTTGTGCCTGATTGGTATTTTTAATAATTCCCGACATTAATGTTTCCCCAAGAATATTATAAATTGAATATTTAAGATTTTGTTGATTACCGGTAGTTTCGATAATTATAAAATTGTTAGATGGATTTGGGTAAATTTCAAATTCCATTTGTGGTACTGGAAATTCTTCTACGCCAAAAGAATTATTATAATAATCAATAACTTGAGAAATTCTTTCCTTCAATAATTCCACACTATTGAGATGGGCAAAATCACCACCTGAATAATCCCTTGCAAAAACCAAAGCAAATTCCAATTCTATGCTTTCTCCGGCATTAAAATTATATGGACCTGTTGACATTGTGCCCCAACTACGACTGGGAATATTATCGGCTGATACTTCAGACCAACCTTCCCCAGTTACAGGATCACCGGGATAAATAAACATTGTAGGTTCAGTTCCTCCATACCCTAATCCTCCATGTGTAAGATGAGTGGAATCAAGCCAAATAGATTTTAAATAATTATAATACTCAAAATAATTATGTGGTGGAGCTGTTGAAATTTCAAAGTAATTATATGCTATCGTTGATGTTATATTGAAATTTAATGCTGTTAGTGAAATAGCCGGGGGATAATTTCCATAGTTATTAGGATACTGATAATTATTGTCGAAAGGCATTCCATTGTATCCATAAAAAGATTTTAATATAGTATCAGTACCTGTATAATCATCCGTAGGATAACCTATATCAAAATGTGTGCTAAAGCCAAGAAGATAATCATGATAATCATTTTCAGATTTGTTGATGATTTTATAGGAAGCAAAAATAGTATTGTTTAATGTTGAATCATCCGGTCGGTTAAAAGCATAATACATTGTATGGATTTCTGCTTTTACAAAACTTGAGGTATATCCTGTCCGGAGATCATCATTAGTAATAGTATAAATAGCCTGGTCGCCTTTTATTAGTGGGTAATCACCATTTTCTGGATCATATTCATCATTATTATTGATATCATAAAATGGGGCTAATTGAAGGTCAATGATTGCCGGCCATTCGCTGATATTTTCAATCATTTCATATCCTGTATCCTGCCAATGATTGCGGTGATAATCAATTTCTGTTTGATATAACATCCAAACACGATTCCATTTAATGTTATATTCAGTGGTATAAGCAGTGGAATCTATTATCGGTCCCGGATAATAATTACGGTGTCCTGTCACCTGTAAATTATTATCCTGACTAAAACCACCCATCCATAATTTTAATGATTTAAGTGCATTTAAACCTGAATTGGCAGGAGCTTCAAATAAATGACCTTCATCATTGTACCCGTATTGTGTGCCACTTGATTTAATCCTGCAATTAATATTGTTAACTTTAAGCTTATCAACTCCTTTATTTTCTATTTGTAAGTAAACTGTAGCTAAATTTGAATATAACATATTAGTTGTGTCGATTATTCTGTATATAATCGAATCAATACCGGTAGAATACATAGCGGGTGTAATAAAAATAAGGCTGTCGTCCCAGAATATTTCACCATGAGTGTAAGGAAAAACATGAAAAAGTTTAAACGGATGGTCATCGTAAGCAAAATCATTTTCCAGAATATGGAGAGTATCGGCTCTCAATGAAAGCAAATTATAATAATCGTCTTCAGCAACGGGTGCTTTATCCTGGGCATGCAAAAAAACAGAGGAACACATTAATAACACAGTAATAATTGATATAAATATTTTCATTATTCAGGCTTTTTAGTGTTTGATAATTTTTCTTGTTGCAAAAGTTTTCCCATCAGAAATTCGTATAAAATATATTCCATTATTCAGTTTCTCTAAATTGATTTGTGTCTGATGACTATTTTGAATTGTTCCCGACATTAATGTTTCCCCAAGAATATTATAAATGGAATATTTAAAATTCTGTAGATTGCCGGTAGATTTGATAATTATAAAATTGTTAGATGGATTTGGATAAACTTCAATATCCATTTGTGGTTCTTTAATATCATCAATACCAAAAGAATTATTATAGTAATCAATAAGCTGGGTAATTCTGTTTTTTAATAATCCAACACTATTGAGATGTGCAAAATCACCACCTGAATAATCCCTTGCAAATACCAGAGCAAATTCCAATTCGATGCTTTCGCCGGCATTAAAATTATATTGGCCTGTTGATATTAATCCGTGCCTTTCATAAGGCACGTTATTGGCTGATATCTCAGACCAACCTTCTCCAGTTACAGGATTACCGGGATAGATAAACATTGTAGGTTCAGTACCTCCATACCCTTGGTTTCCAATGGTTAAATTGGTGGAATCGCACCAAATAGCTTTTAAATAATTATAAAACTCAAAATCCTGATATGGTTCAGAAGTTGGATATTGATAGCCAAAGAATGTAATTGTAGAAGTGATATTGAAATTTAATGCTGTTAATGAAATAGCAGGCGGATAATCTCCATAGTTGTTCGGATATTGATAACTGCAATCATAAGGCATTCCATTGTAACCATAAAAAGAATTTAAAACAGTATCAGTACCTGTATAATCATCCCATGAACAACCTATATCAAAATCGGTGTAAAAACCAATAAGATAATCATGATAATCATTTTCAGATTTATTAATAATTTTATAGGAAGCAAAAATAGTATTGTTTAATGTTGAGTCATCCGGCCGGTTAAAAGCATAATACATGGTATGAATTTCTGCTCCTATCCGTTCACCTCCTGATTGTGTATGCTCTGCCCTGTCATCATTAAAAATAAAATAGATAGCCTGGTCACCTTTTATTAGTGGGTAATCCCCATTTTCAGGATTATAATCCCCATTGCCATCTAAATCATAAAATGGAGCAAGTTCAGGATCAGATTTCGCAGGCCAGGTATATATATTTTCTATCATTTCATATCCTGTATCCTGCCAATGTGCACAGTGATAATCAATATCCGTTTTATATAACATCCACACACGATTCCAGTTGATGTTATATTCTGAGGTATATGCGGTGGAATCCATCACTGGACCCGGGAAATAATCTATATAATATCTCCATGTATCTCCCGCCACATGCAAATCTTCATACTGGTCAAACCCACCCATCCAGAGAGATTGTGAAAAGAAAGCATTAATACCTGAATTAGCTGGAACTTCAAACAAAGCTTTATCTTCCATATTCCAGAATTGCACTCCACAAGAATTAATTCTGCAATGTATATTGTTTGTCTTTAGTGTATCAAAGC
The DNA here is from genome assembly GCA_021107915.1 of Bacteroidales bacterium. Taxonomy (GTDB): domain Bacteria; phylum Bacteroidota; class Bacteroidia; order Bacteroidales; family JAIORY01; genus JAIORY01. The sequence continues at coordinate 5,279 of JAIORY010000040.1, forward strand.
TGAAATTTTCTACTTGCAGATAAACTGTTGCCAACTCGGAAAATAGCATGTTCTCGGTATCGATTATCCGGTATTTTATCGAATCAATACCTGCAAAATACATGTCGGGAGTAAAATAAATTAGGCTGTCGTCCCAGTATATTTCGCCATGAGAGGGAGGTAAAACCTGAAACAGTTTAAATGGATGTTCATCAAAAGCAAAATCATTTTCAAGAATACGGAGTGTATCAGATCTTAATGAAAGTACATCATAATAATCGTTTTCGGCAATGGGTTCTTTTTCCTGTCCATACAAAACATCAGAGGAACACATTAATAAAACAGTAAGGATTGATACAAATATTTTCATTATTCTGGTTTTTTAGTGTTTAACAATTTTTTTGTAAAAACAGCTTTTGTCATTGCATATCTTAAGCAAAAAAATGCCTGCTTTGAGATTTTTCATATTGATCTGTTCATGCGTTTTTATCAACTTACCTTTATTAATTATCCGACCGCTTATATCCGATAGCTCAAAATCCGAATTATTCAGGTTTGTATTTTCAAATGAAATATTTATTTGATCGGTAAAAGGATTCGGGTAAATAAGAATTGAACCGTTATTTTCTTCATCAATCCCTTCACCGGATGAATGGTAAGCCATTTTCCAACCTCCGTAGTTATCCCTAAAATCGGTATAAAATTTAAGCAGCACCTTGTCGGAATTTACGGTTATGGGAGGATAAGGCTCGTGTCCGGTAATACGCTCAATAAATTGTGAGGGATTGTTCAGGTCGAAAACCTTAACATTATCATAATTATTTTCCAAATCCACTTCCATAAAATCCAATACAATAAATTCGGCATTTGGTACTTCTATCACCCAATAACATTCGGTATTTTCAATATAATTTTTCTCCCCACTACCATCTTCAATTATTCCATTTTGTTCAGTCAAATAAATCGTATCTTTACAATATTCAGGATTTAAAGAAGTGTAACTGATTTTCCATCCTGCACCGGTATATACACCATTAGTCTTAAAATTCACAAATACCAGATTACTACTTGAGATGATATCCTCAGGTTGTGTCCATCCCGAAAATTTTCCAAGCAATGGCATGGTTTCATTTTCTCCATCATAAATATAAAGTGTATCACCAGAAGCAATACCAAAAAAATCAAAATAAAGATTAATACGATCAACAGAATCGGTAATCGAAACCTGTGGTGCGATCAGCCACGAACAATCAGCATTGTTGGAATATTCTAATTGATTGCTTCCGTCTTCTACAAATCCATCTTTTTCGTTTAACTCAACGACACCTTCGCAAAACGGGAGACTATAACCATAAAATGACAATTTCCATCCGTTGTATTGCACATCATCATTGGAATGAAAAGTAACAAACAGTGCATTGGAAAACGAATGTATCTTATCCGGAATCTCATTGCCGCTGAATACCCCCAGTATTTCAGCTTCGGCTGAGTCTCCATCATAAACAGTAATTGTATCCATACCTGATTCCGTATCTAAAAAAGAAAATTCCAATAGGATGTTCGTAATTGTCGTATCTTCCGGTTGTATTAACCATTGGCATTGTGTAAAGGTTTCATAATTTTCGGGACCACTCCCATCTTCAATTGTTCCAAATTTAGATGTTAATGTTTTAGAGCCACTGCAAAAATTGGGATATTCAAATTGTGTTGTATCAGGATAAATATTAAGTACTGCCCTTTGGTTAATCGAAAGGTTTATTCCGCCCGGAATAATTTCATTGATGTAATAATATCCGTTATAAAGACCCGCCCATCCCCAGTTGAAATGGAAAAAAGTGCTATCCTGATAACCATCACAAACATAAGCATGACCTGCCCAGCCATTAGAACTCCTGTACAATACAGGTTGATGATTATCCAAATTACCTGTTAACATGGCTATCCATTGAGCAGTAGAATCCAGTTCATTACGATCCTGATAATATGCTGAAGGTGCATAGTTAAAATAATTGATCAGGGCAAAAGGCACATCAGTAGTATTTGCACCGGAAACATTGGGCTGGTAAGCCATATTTACCGAAACACCGCAATGGTAACAAAGTTCTGCAACAGCCGGATTGGATTCAAAGCATTGATCCTGCATTTCATCCCATTGGTAATATGTGTTGCCAAAATCTGCAAATTGTTCCCCGTAAATACTATCCCCATAAGGAGGAATATATGAGTAGGTGCCATTACCTACCGGTGGAAAACGGTAATAAAACATCAATTGCGACATGGCTGTAGCAACACAACCTACAGGGGCATGACCTGCATAACCATCAGGGTCGGCAGGACACATTTCATTATAAAAATTCGTCTGGTTCCATTTGCCGGTTAATAAAGGTTCAACGCTCTTAATATCCTTAAAAAAATTATATCCGTGTTTCAGATAATCATTCCATAAAACAGCATGGTTTTTAAAACATTTATTCGAATCACTAATACCGACTATAATCTGGTCGGTGTACCAATTTATCCAGGTTTTTAGGTTTGGAGGAAATTCCATCTCAGAAAAATTACCTTCAAAAGAAAAAGCCAAAACTGGATAAAACAAATCGTTGGTAGGAGTAACAACAAAACCACCATCCTTGAAATTAAAGGCGTAAAATACAGGAATTTCATTATTGAATACAGTATGTATCTCTGAAATATCATGAGAAAGCTCAAGACCTTTATTCTCAATTCCAGATTTAAAAAAGTTAACGGCAAGCTTTGCTGCTTTTTCTTTTGGAATGTTTTCTGAAACACAAATGACAGGCAGCAGCAATAATGCAAGAATTATTAGAATTTTTGATTTTGTTATCATAAAGCATAGAATAAAATATTTGATAAAGTTACATTAAAAATGTTTTCCTGTTGTATATTTGCCGGTGATTAATATAAAAAAGAAAGAAATATAGATAGGTTTAATATACAAAATCGAAAAATTATACGTAATAAATAAAAAACAAATAAAAATGAAAGATAACAAACCAAAAAACTTCAAAAATTATTTACTTTGGTATATTATAGGAATTGTAATATTTATTATACCAGCACTAATAATAGTATTTTGTTATAAGCATGAAACACAAAATTTACTTGAAATTCTTACTATTATCGCAGGTTTTTTTACAGTATTATTTATTCTTATAACTTTATTAGAACAATCACGACAATTTAAAATTCGGCAATTTGAAAATGCTTTCTTTAATATGACAGATTTTTATAATAGGATTGTTGAAAATCTAAAATATCCAAGGAATGAAAATGGTTTTGGCAATCAAAGAGAAATGTTGAAAGGCTTTTATTGTAAAGTGGTTAAAGAACAAAAGCCATTAGTTAATAGAGAAGTATATGAAATTAACGAGAAAACTAAGGATGTTTTCATTAAATACAACCATGAACTCAATCACTATTTTAGACATATTTTTAATATTATTAAATATGTAAACGAAAGCAAAATATTGAATAAGGACGGGAAAGAATATTACAATAAAGTTTTTTTTCACATTCTATCCAGAATAGAATTAATAATGATTGGGATATTTGCGCATTGTGAACCAAAAAACAACAAAAACAAAGATATTGTAGAAGCATTAAAAAAATCTGGTTATAAAAAACTAATGGAAGAAATTTACAATCTGGAAGAAAAAAATAGAAAAGAAGACTCTATTGAATATCTGGGCAAAGCAATAGAGTTTGAAGAAAGTATTATGGCTAAATAATTCAAATTAAAAAACAAAAAGCCTCTCATAAAAAATTACAAAGGGTTTTAAAATTCTGAGGTCTCGAGCGGATTCGAACCGCTGTAAATGGTTTTGCAGACCACCGCCTAAGCCACTCGGCCACGAGACCAATTATTTTGGAGTGCAAAGGTAGTAATAAAAATATAAATTGGATAAAAATATATGAATTAATTCTTACAATATCCGTAAACAAAGCACCAAAGAACAAATTCCAAAATACAAATAAATTCCAAATATCAATGTTCAAAACAGCTTTGAAAATAGTTTTGAGCATTTGTGATTATGATTTAATCACAAATTACAATTATAATAAATTACAACCAATTACAATTATTCTTTTCTCAATGCCATTTTTGAATTTACAATGCTTAATTTACAGAAAGCTTACTGAATTGCAAATCCTTTCAAACATTCCTCACAAACACAATCCTTGTATGTGTTTTTTAAGATAGTAAGATTTTCTTCGGAAATTTTATATTTCAGACACCAGCAATCGGAATTGTTTAAACAATTGAATTCCTTGCTGCATTTTGGACATATTTTTCTTTTCACGGGTATTAAAATTATGAAGTTAAAGTTAAACTCACATTATCTAATTTCCCTCCAAGCTGGGGATTTATTTTGGAGATTTTGATTTTTGCTTTTTCAATTACTGCAAATTGCTTTGTCAAAGAATTAAGTATTCGTTTCCCCACATGCTCAAGGAGTTTGGAATTTTGTTCCATCTCTTTTTTTACCAAAAGATATA
>JAIORY010000262.1 GCA_021107915.1 Bacteroidales bacterium
ATCTCCAGCAATTCATCTCTTTTGCGTGAAGCTACAGGTATTTTATTTTCGTCTGTAAGTATTACATAACCTCCTTCTGCTTTTTCGAAACGCTCAATATAGTTTATGTTTATTAAATATGATTTATGAACCCGGTAAAACCCAAAATCACTAAGCATTTCATCGTAATCTTTTAATGTGTTTGAAACAAGAATTCGTTTTTCATTTTGTCGATAAATAGCAGTATAACCCCCATCTGATTCACAGTAAATAATATCCCTGACTTTAACGAGATAAATATTATCAAAAGTTTTGAGGATAATCTTTTTTTGTGATTTATCATCAGTTCTAAGATTATCCTCCATATTGCTGAGCTGGGTATTAAATTCTTTCTGAATTACTTTTTCTGCTTTATTAACAGCAGCAGTCAATTCATCAGGATCAACAGGTTTTAACAAAAAATCCAGAGCATTAAACTTAAAAGCTTTTATTGCATACTTATCGTAAGCTGTAATAAAAACAACTTTAAAATTTATTGGTTCAAGTTTGGCGAGCAAATCGAAACCTGTGCCATCATCCATTTTTATATCAAGCAAAATCAAATCAGGGTGATACTGTTTTATTGCCTCCACGCCATTTTTAACACTATTTGCTTTGGCTATAACTTTTACATTCGGACAATAAGTTTTCAGCATATTATCCAGGGTTTCCTGTATATGAAGTTCGTCATCAATAATGATGGTTCGTAACATGCTTAAGCTTATTTTTTTACCAAAGATAGACATAACTGATTAAATTACAAATGCCAAGTCAATAAAATTAAACATTTATAGGAATACTTTTTCTTTAATGTGTGAGTGAGGGGTCATAACTTCACCAGTTTCCTTGTCATCACCTCATTTCCTACATTCAACCGGCAGAAGTATATGCCGGATGGAAGATCAGATACATCGAAACTAAACTGCTGCTTTCCCTGCTGCTGCTTACCTTCAAACAAAGTATAAACCTGTTGGCCTAACTGATTATATATGTCTAATTTTATGAAGGTAGTGTTTTCTGCCTCATATTCAATTGTTATTAATCCTGAAACAGGGTTAGGGTAGGTATTCATTTCCATGCCTGTATTGTTGCCTATTTCAGAGATACTGACATTGGGATCTTGCCAGGTCATGATAAATCCTTTGGTTCCCACAAGAAATGCAAGCTCATTGTTTCCAAATGAGATATCACTTGATGTGCAGGACAAAGAGAAATCAAACTCGAAACAGCTTTCCCATGTTTCGCCCCCATCAAAGGTTTCACTTATGCCCGACATTTCTTTGGCAATATAGTTGTAACCAGTTACAAAGCCATGGTTTTCATTAAAAAATGAAATAGATTCTACGAGGTCATATTGAGGATCAAAACTCTGCCAGCTTTGACCCCCATCTTGCGTTTTATAGCCAGTTGTCCACGTACTTAATATATCCCATAGGTAAGCTAAAATCCAACCTTGTTCATTATCAATAAATATGACTTTTCCTGCTCCATCAAATTCGCCTCCTTGTGCTTGTGGCAACAATGATAAATTCCACGAAATACCTCCATCTGTTGTTTTGAAAAGCCCTATTTCCCCGTCAATTGCGCCCATCAGCCACCCTTCCTCTTGTGAAGTAAAGCAAATGGAACTAAAATATCCATTAGATTGATAAATAGATATACTATCCCAGTTAGTTCCTCCATTTGATGTTTGAAGCAGTGAATTATTGCTGATCACCCAACCTGTATTTTCATTTACAAAGCTTACATCAATAAAGTTCTCGCTGACAGGTACATTTTGTGAAATCCAGTCTGTGCCTCCATTTTGCGTAAACAATATGATTCCGGTATCTCCAACAACCCATCCCATATTTTCATCAAGAAACTGGATATCTGTCAGGTTCTGGTTTATTCCGGCATTCTGCGATATCCAGGATATTCCTCCATCAATTGTCTTAATTACAGCTCCGTTATTTCCTACCGCCCAACCAGTATTTTCATTAACAAATTCTGTGGCAAGCAGGTCCTGGTGCGTGGGTCCATCAGGGAATTGATGTATCCATGTATCCCCCAAATTATCACCGAAATACACATTAGATGGGTTGTAATTCCCAACTGTAAGCCAAACTTTATCAAAATCAGCAAAGATGCTCCTTCCATAACTTGAATTCATATAGCCAGGGGTAAAAACAACATCCCAATCCATGCCTCCATTGGTTGTCATATATACCCTATAGCCAGCCTGGAATGCATATCCTGTGTCAGCATTCTGAAAGCTAATGTCCAGGTTATACCCATTCGCAGCTAATACTATTTCCCAGGTAAGGCCGCCATCCTGGGTCTTAAAAACTCTTTGGTTGGTTAAAGAATAAGATGCAACCATATATCCAATCAATGGAGTAACAAAACAAACCTTTTCAGGATTAAAACCTGCAATGCCAGGCAGGGGCTCCCAGGTATTACCAGCGTTGGTTGTTTTTAAAATCACTTGAGATCCAACTGCCCAGCCAGTAGTGTTATCAATAAATGAAAGGCTCCGTATCGATGATGAATCTTGTTTTTCCCATGTAAGGCCAGTATTTGCCGTAAAATATATTCCACCAAATGCTGTTACCCAACATGAATCATCTCCTAAACCGTAAACACTCGTAAAAGCGATGGCATCTCCCGGGAAAGTGTAAATATTATCCCAGGTACTGCCACCATCCTGAGTATGTATCAAATGGCTTGCAACGGCCCACCCGGAATTTATATTCCCAAAATGGATGGACATAAATCGTCCTGTTTCTTCGCTACTTTGTATTTCCCATGACACACCTCCGTCTTCGGTATGAATAATACCGCCTTCGTCCCCAGCTGCCCAGCCTTGGGTTTCATTGATGAAAAATATATCATTCAGATTATCTAAAATGGGATCAGGATATTTGATTTCCCACTGTGCGAAAAGGCTTATCGTAAAAACAATGCCAATTAATATTAGTGTAAGTTTTTTCATGATAGATTAATTTGATATAAATTTACATTTTTACAATCTTCTTTGTTGTTATTCCATTCTCTGTTTGAAGTTTAATGAAATAAATTCCTGTTGAAAAACTACTACAATCCAAATCGAAATTATGTGTACCTTTTCCTTTTTCTCCTTTAAATATTTGCAATAATTCTTGTCCGTTAATATTAAAAACAGATAAGCCTATTTCACTTTGATTTTTTAATTCAAATGTAATTGTTGTGATGTTATTGGAGGGATTAGGATAACAATTAAGTTCTGTCGTCTTTTTGATTGTCTCATTGATTCCAACTATATTTAATTGAATCCAATTATTTGTTCCTTCTAATTTCCAAATTTCCCCTTTTTCAGTTGTATAATTGTACGCTGCTGCCCAACCATTTGAAATTCCATTAATTGACAGGGAATAAATAAAATTTTGTTGATTGTTTGGTGGTAGAGTAAATTGCTCCCATGTTTCGAAGAAATCAGTTGAATAATATATCCCTCCACGTCCACCTATCCAGCAATTATTTATGTCAACTAAATTTAGTATGTCAGCATAAATGTCATGCGAGGCAAGTGTCCAGTTAAGTCCACCATTTGTTGTTTTGTAAAGTTTTGGTCCACCACCCATATCGTTTGTTGTATAAAATCCATTCATCAAGTCAATAAATTGGATGTCATGTAGCCAAATTCCACCAAAATTGCTCAAGTATGACCATGTATTTCCGCCATCATTTGTTCCAACAATTGAAGGACCTCCCACCCAAAGTTTTCCCCAACCATTATTGGGGTCAATAAAAAATGGATGATAAACAGTTGAATCAATATAATCCCAATCTTCTCCACCATTAATTGTTTTATACAAGCCTGCTCCCTGGCTAAAATATGTTGAAATCCAACCACTTTGTTCATTCACAAACGAAACAGATCTAAAATATCTTATATCTCCTAAATCTATTTGGTTCCAAGATAGTCCTCCATCATTTGTTTGTAAGACTAAACCAGAATCTCCAACAATAAATCCAGTCTGAATATTTGTAAAATAAATTGAATTAAGCGACAAATCTGTGTTATAAGAATAATCTTCAACTGTTTGCCCACCATCAGAAATTTTTACTATTGTGCCATTACTTCCAACCACCCATGCATTTATTGAGTCAGTTGAAAAAACATCTTTAAACTCAATGTTTGAGAACTGCGAGAAAGCAAGATTTGAAATAACGATTCCAAGAATGATTAAACAGATATTTTTCATAATAACTTGATTTAATTAATATTATGTTTTCAATGCTTGTATATAACAAGCATTATATACAGCCATTTTTATTCAATTAGTAATTTCTCAGTTAGAATTTCTGAGTCTGTTTTTAAAGAAACAAAATAAAACCCCGGAGATAAGTCAGTACAGTTCAATTCGTAATTTCCGGTCTTCTTCTCTCCTAAAGAAACATGTTTTATTTCTTGTCCATGAGTATTGATGATGGATAATGAAACATTTTTTGTTTCTATAAACTCAAATGATATTGTCGTTTTACTTTGCGATGGATTTGGAAAACATTTGATATTGGATTTACTTTTAAAACTTTCATTTAGTCCTGTTGAAATTATCTCAATCCAGTCATTTAAACCTGAGAGTTTCCAAATATATCCTTCTTCAACAGAAGGATCATTATAACCACCTACTGCCCAACCATTATTTGGGCCATAAGCTGAAATGCAGTTCACATAGCTGTTGTATCCAAGGTCACAAAAATCAATGGTTTCTAAAAAGTCATTTGAATAAATAATACCGCCTGATGTTCCTATCCATATATTAGATAAGCTAGGAAAACAAATGTTTTTCCCCCAACATGACCAATCTTGTGGAGTCCAGGTAAATCCACCATCAAAAGTTTTTTGGAAACCACCTTCACCGCCTGGGGTGCTAGAAGTAATTATACCATTTAATGAATCGGCAAATTTCATTTCCCACATCATCGAAGGTAGTGAATCGCATATTTCTACCCAATTTGGCCCTCCATCGTATGTCCTGTACATGCTTATGCTATATGTTGACGATTTATAGACAGCACCCCAGCCGTTAAGTGAATCAATAAAACTCGTATACCATAAATTATTATACTCGATTAAACTCCAATCATCTCCACCATTTGTTGTTTTGTACAAGCCGTCGCTACCTCTATGAATCCATCCATTGTTTTCATCTGCAAAATCTACATCAGTTAAAACAATTGGCACTCCAAAATCAATTTGGCTCCAGTTTTGTCCACCATCCGCAGTTCTGAGGACAGTCCCAGAGTCACCGACAATGAAACCATTGTTCGAGTCACTGAAATAAATACTCTTTAGTGTCTGATTAGTTTCAAAGGAATGGTCAAACCATGTGAATCCACCATCTTCAGTATGAAGAATTTTACCTTCTCTTCCTACTGCCCAGCAATTTAATGAATCAGAAGAATAAACACCTAATAGTGGTTTGTCACTAATTTGAGAGAAAACTGGAAATGCGAAAATTAATACGATTGAAATAATTAAAGTCTTTTTCATGATAGATTAATTTGATATAAATTTACATTTTTACAATCTTCTGAGTTATAACTTCATCTCCTGCCTGTAATCTACAGAAGTAAATACCACTGATTAAATCAGTTTGTTTAAAGTTAATAATATGTTTTCCTTTTTCCATTTCATTATTAAGGATACTTGATACAAGCCGTCCTGAAATATCAAATATTTCAAGTTTAACTTTTGATTTTTGTGATAATTGAATATTGATGTTTGTATTGCTCTCAACCGGATTTGGATAAATAGACATTGTAGTTTGTATAGGTATTAGATTATTATCCTGAATTCCAACAGATATAGAATCTCTTAAATATTCAGCATATTCAAATAATTCAACAACAACATCCCAGATATATTGACCGGAATTTGTTGTGATAACAACTCCTGTATTTTCTTCCGGAAAGAAATACATATGATTTGCATAACCCAAAATACCACCACCATTATGACCCCAAACAGAATCACCCTGACTTGTAAGTTGGGTGTGATATAAACCAAGGCCGCTATTGCTGATACTTGGATTTTGAACAGTACAGATTGAATCAATGGTCGAACTTTTAAAAACTTCCGTATTATTAAACACACCCTCGTTGAGTAATGCAATAACATAATTTGCTACTTCCAGAGCTGATGATCGCATAAATACACCGGGATAAGCAGCTCCGCCATAATGTAGATTCGGTGTATAAGTACCACCCGAATAATCATAACCAACAGCTAGATTTTCGATGTTCAGGTCTTCAAGAAAAAAACAACTCCTGTTCATCTCAAGTGGGGCAAATACTGAATCATGAATATACTGTCTGAAATCAGTAGCTGTTAATAATTCAACAACATGTGCGTTAAGGCCAACACCAAAATTTGAGTAATGATACACCTCTCCGGGAATTGAAGTATAAAAATTATTATTAAAATAATAGCTTCCGGTTGGATCAAGATAATTTGCATAAAAATCGCCCAATGATTCTGTTGGATCTCCAAGCACCATATAGCTAAACATATTATTATCTCTGATGCTGGATGTGTGTGTCATTATCATTCGGGGCGTTATACTGTCAATATCCTGCCAGGGATTATCAATATTAAATGGGACAACATTATTCACATTATCATCAAGGCCAATCAACTCATTTTCGTATACCTGCATTAAAGTAGAGGCAGTAAAAGATTTACCAATCGAAAAAACATTAAAAAGAGTTGAGTCTGCAACGGGTAAGCTATCTTCAAGTATGGCATATCCATAATTATGATTCCATACAACCGTATCGAATGCAATACAACAAACAGAAACACCTGGAATATGAAGTGTTTCCATTTTCTCACGAATAAGTTCGTGGGGTGGATTCATTTTTTGAGTGTAAGCAATGTTTGCCATCAAAAGGCAAAATGTAATTAAAAGAGTAATTTTTGTTTTCATAGTATTATTATTTTAATGAATTAAAATTTATAACACTATAAATCTACATTATTAAAAATGTGAAAATGAAACAGATCAATTAACGTTAGGGATAGATTAGTTAACGCCGGGGATAAACTTGTTAACGCTGGAGTAATACCGATTACTAATTAAAATGCGCTTTAAAAATTATAAGCCCAAAACATTATTACAAATATCATCAGTTAACTCAAGTTCCTGATAAATATAAGCATCATATTCAGGGGTAACTGTATATTCTGTCCATTGACCATCGTAAACAACTCCGATAACATAAGGGTCTCCAATAATAATATTGCAAAGATCTGCAAATCCGTTGTACATAAATGCATATCTCCAGCACCAACTATCGGCAGGACGGAACCAAACTCCCAAAGTTGGTCTTACTTCAAAGTTAAGATTGTCAGGACAATATCCGCTTATTTCAAAAAGAACATTAGTACCAATTGTTTCAGAATAAAGATAAACATCTAAGACATCGACTGCACAAAGATTTTCGATATAATAATAATCAAATTCTGTATAAAGTCCGTTGCAATATCCTGTAAAAGTAATATCTACCGGAAAAAAAGCAGGTACATAAAGTAACCTAACGGGTTCATTATTACATGCATAAAACCATGAACTCATCATATAAGCACCATTATAAGGATTTGTGATTTCGGCTTTTAACCAATAACAATCACATGTATAATCTTCGGAGTGGAAATTGATTTCAAGACCTTCGGGACAATAATCTCCCCAGAACCAATCCCAGTTCCAGTAAGAGAAATGCCATGTTTCGCTTATTACCTCGAAAGAACCTTTATTAGCGTAAATTGTGTCATTTGACTCAAAATCCCAAGTTCCTTCATTTAAATTATAGCTCCATATTGGTATAGTATCTCCATCGGCAACACCGCCGAGAGTACTTGAATTATAAGTTTCTTCGGGAACAAACATTCGCATATTTACTGCATTAATATATGCTGAATCGGCTGAACTCCAATCTTCATCAAAAACATCAAGGGAAATAAATCCTGCCGAAAAGAATAAACCATCATCTACTGTGCCATCAGGCAAATTAACAGTTGTCTCTAAACCACCGGGAAAAGCCAGCAAAGATTCATATTCCAGATTACTGAAATGAGCCAGATTTACTGTTATTGTTCCGGTACATGGATTTCCATTTCCATCTTTTAATATGGTGCCTGCATAAATTGTAACTGTAGCCTTTCCGTTGGGAGTTGTTACAATAATATCTTCTTCTACAACACCCTCGTTGTTAGTATGACCATTATTATTTGAAACCCGTGAAACTCCATTTGGTGGATTATTTACATCAACCAAATAAATATCATAAATGTAATTACCTTCTTTGTAAACGGTAATTGCTTTGCTATTGGGAAGATAACCGTTGAGATGAGCAACAACTGTAAATTTTGCCGGATTCGATAATGTTGGTGTTACATCCGGATTAATAGCAAGAGCAAGAAATCCTTCTGCACTATGAAATGTTGAAGGCTGCGTACCTGTTATGTCAAGTACATCGTCTGCATTTTGTCCAAAGATAGTAACATCAACAGCTCTGTTATCTTCTCCCTGACCAATTAATACTCCGGTTGCAGCATCATAAAATTTAATAGTAAATGATGTTTTAATCAGATTATAATCGATTATTAGCTTTGTGCCATCAGTAAGATTAGCCAATTTTTTACATGAACTAACTGTAAATATCACAGCAAATAAAATGCCTATTGATATTATTTTAAATAAAACGCCTGAATTTTTCATGAGTATATAAATTTATAAATTTCAAAATAATTTTATTGATAATTGAATTGTTGCAAGTAAATATAAATTGAATGACTTCAAATTGTCTTCGATAATTTCTTCCTGGATTTTAGAAGCTGTGGGTGTAATCATACCATTTGCTTCCATATCAATTTTCGGATAACCGTGATATAAAGCTCCAATTTCCATGTTTAAAGAAAAAACCTTACTGTAAGAAATTGGATTACCAAAACCAATTCCAAAGTAAGGGCAATAATTTTCGGGAGTTACTTTAATTGACAAACTACCAAGTTCTTCAGGACCAACAGTAATTTCTCCTATTTCAAATGAATTAATTGGACGTGCTGATATTATTTCTTCTGATAGATTGTAAATTAAACCACCTGTAAGATGAAAATTTTTTGTAATAAAAAAATCACCCAGTAATGAATAACTTTCCATATCGAAAGTTGCAGTACCTTTTATTTTAATTGCTTCAAACGTTCTGGAAACAGAAAAATCTAAATATGTTCCTCCTACCCTGACATTAAATTTGCGGCTAAATGATTTTACAATTTCAAGACCAGGACCTAAAGTGGTAACTTTAGCTGAGATAGCCCAGCCGGGTTTAAACTCGCTACGGATTTTAACATCTTTTGATGTATTTTCATAATTTTGAGAATATGTAATTCCAGAAATAGAAATAAAAACTATTAAAAGGATAGAAATAATGGGTTTTAGATTTTTCATTTTCCCGGCTTTAATTAACAAAAGTAATAAATAATAACTCAGAAGTCAAGAGTCGTATTTTAATTGAACTGAATAAATCAAATCCTGAGTAAAAGGTTTTAATGTCAAAGTTTGTACCAGATTGTATAAATAACATTAAATCAGTTAAATAAATAACTGTTTATAATAATAGTAATTTAATTATATCCATTTGTGGATATTAAGAAAATGTTGCTTGAAAAGTATAAATGGAAGTAACTAA
>JAIORY010000223.1 GCA_021107915.1 Bacteroidales bacterium
ATCTGAATTCTAAAATCATAAATTGTTAGAACGTAACTTTAAAGACAGACATTAACCAACTACTGATTAAGCATAAACTTAAGGCTGATACCTGCATTAGTTGTTGAATTCCTATATTGATTAGATACAAAAGGATCGTTTATACTCTTATCAAAAAATAATCTTATCATAACTTTTTGATTCATCATATAATCAGCTGAAGTATTAATTGTAATAATTTTTTGTCCTGCTGATATTTGGTTTTGATCTTCATCAATTCTCCTTAAAACAGTTTTGTTGCTTCTAATAGAAAAATCAGTTCTCAAATCAAGATCGCTTTTTTTGTTTTTACCACTTCCACCGCCTTTTGCTGAAACAAAAGAGAATGAAACATCTTTAAATTTATATCCGAAACCAACAACAAATTCATAACTCGAAATTTCCGTCAGTTGGTTATTAATAAAACTCATTGCAAGATTACGGGATTTTTTATATTCCACTTTTGTCATCATATTATTGTTCATGGTAACATCAACTCCTAACAGAGGAGCAAATTGTTCCATTATTGATATTGCACCAACATCATATTTTGGAATAAAATTACCATTGGCATAAGTTGCAAGAGGGTGATTATCTTTTTCTTTATAATCGACATAAGAAGAAAAAGAAGATATGCTATAAGCGGATCTATATGTATGAGAAACAGTTATTTTTCGGAATCGTTCTTTTAAATACGGGATATTTGTAAGTCCTGTATAAGTCAATCTCCAGTTTGGCAATGGTATTTTCGGGAAAAAATCCAATGCAACATTTTGGGCTTCATTACCCGAATATGCTGCCATAAACGAGTATAGAAGCACTTCTTGTGAATTTGGACTATATCCCACAGGGTACATATTTGCAGGATCTAAAGTATCCTTATAATATTCCCCATTCCAGTTAGGATTTGCTCTTGCAAGGCGTTCAGCAATTTCAACTCTATTATTTTTAAAATTTTCAAAATTAGTTGAAACATTATTTTCTCCATCTGAGGTAAATGCTGTTCTCCAGCTTATAATCGAACTACTGAAACTTCCGCCTTCCATAGGAGAAAAGGAATGGAAATCGCCAATACTGTCGGCTCTGTAATATTCCTGATGATTTTTTGAATATGCTCTGTCGGCAGTAATATCTATTTTAAGATCAGGAATAGGTTCAATAGTAACCCGTATTGTCAGGTTGCTTGTAGTTTTTGTAAAATATGCTTGGTTTAAAAGAGTGTCAGGAGTTAGCCATCCATAACGGAAAGCATCATTTCTCAAATCACGCTGATCACCAAAAACAAATCCTAATCCCGGAGCCAGACTTGTAGGATATCCTCCTTCAAAAGTATTAACTCTATTAAAGATTGCTGTATCAGGAGTATAGTTAAAAGTATTTCCAAAAGCAGTTGGTTGAGGCAGGAATCCCGGAATAAATGTTCCTCCTGTTTCGTCATAAGTAATTGATGCTTTTTTTACACCCATTAATATTTTCAGAGTGTTTTCAGTAATGATTTTAAAATAATTAATCTTTGGTTTTTCTGTTGTATCAGCTTCAATTTCTTCCTCAGGCTCTTTGGTAATTTGCCGAGGTCTCATGGAAGGTCTGCCTTTATTTTTCGATCCTTTATTCAGTTTTTTAAAATATGGAATTTTATTATAAAATTTTTCAAAATTTAAGTCAGCATTAATTTGTTTTGTATTTGAGTTTTCTATCTGATTACCCATTCTGTTCTGAATTGAAGAAGGAGAAGCATTCCAGTTGTATGTAGCCTGATACATTGCTTTTGCTGTAATCCAGTCGAAGAAAGGTATTTTATTTATTGGCAGAGTATAATGCACATCCAAATTATGAACATATCTGTTAATACTACCAAAATTCAATAATTCGTTAATGATAGTATCGCGGTTAGCAGTATATTCTGAAGTTCCAACAACAGGATTTCCCTGAGGTTCGTCAATAAATGCACTCGCAGTAGCGGAATAATCAAAAATAAGTGATTTCGTAAGATCGAATTTCACATTATAATTTCTGTTCCAGTCCCATGTTTTCATATAGAAAATTTCCATCGGAATTATTCCAATACTTTTGTTTCTGAGTTTTCGTTTATTCTTTGCACGATTCATATCAGTATGAATTGATAAGGATTTTGGCAGATAATAAAAGTTAAAATCCTGAATAATGTTCAAATATTCGGCATCAAGAAATTTAAGCTTAGAAAAAGGTTCAATATTTTTTGGGTTTCCTGAAAAACTATATCCGACTGAACCATTATAAGTTTTTGTAAGATCATAATTAACATCAATATTTCGAATATATATTTCGGAATAAGCAAATGAAAGATCGAAATTTGAAATATCATAAATCCTTGGTTTCTTGCTTGCACCAACTCTTTCTTTTCTCACATTCATAAAGTTGATGTTCTTCCTTTGGGTATAATCAATTGATATTTTTTTAATTGAATCTCTTTTAGCTTTCGAGTCGTATGATTCAAGTTCATCTTTAAGCAAAATATCAGGGTCTAACGGATTATATTCAGGTGTAATTCTTGCTTCCGAATAATCGAAGTGCATTGGAATTTTTATTCCGGATTCTTCGGGGAAGAATTTTCCCAATGACAAATCGGTAGCAATATCAAATTGAGTAACAGATTCTTTTTGCGTTTCATTTAGTTTTTGATCAAGACTACCAAAACCTGCAGAACTATGCATTCCTGTAACAGTTACCCTTCCAAGGTCGGCAAGATTAACCGTAACACGTGAATTTGCAGCCCATCCGCCTTTTTTATCAAAATCACTGAGACGAAACTCATTAACCCATAATTCAACAGATTTTTGTTCACCATCATCATCTCCTGTAAGCGATGTTTGTTTTGGGTTTCTAACCCCTATCATAATTGCATTAATATTGCTTATACTTGGTACTCCGACAACAGATATTTTATTTGGTCCGGAATATTCAACATAAGGGAAATTTGTAGAAATAGTAGAACCCGGTTCGCGCATTTTTATATTCCTATTATGTTTTATCTGAACTATTTCTTCAAGATCAATATCAAAATTATTTTCTTCGGGCCAGATAATATTATTTTGTAAAGCATCTGTGTACCAAGGTGTAAATGTCAAAGGGATCTCATATTCGTAATAGTTCTCCGTAAAGTCGGAACCCATCCTGATAAAGACAGTTAAATCACCATAATCAAGTTCTTCATCTTCATAAACTTTCTCAGCATGAACAAACATTTGAAGTCTTTTATACTGTCTGAAATCAAAATCAGTAGTTTTAAAAGCACCTCTTGCATCACCATCAATCAAATCGGTAACTTTAAGAACCATTGATTGCTCATTAAGACGCATAAGATTTGTTGTTCCAAGATTTATCTCTCGTTCAATTCCCGGAGGTATAACATAAGGGACAGGGCTTCGATTTCCGTTTTCTTCAATATTTAAAGCAGAAATATCAAATTTTGTATCGTTTTGATCATCATTTGGAATATATTCTCCCGGAGATAGTATCTGCTGACGATAACGCCGCCATTCTCCTCTTACCAGCTCAAGTGTTGCAAATCGTGTAACAATAGGTTTTTTGAAACCTTTAAGAAACATTCTAATAAATCTTATAGATTTAAAATCTTCAATATTACCAATTACTTTATCAGGATTGCTTACCGGAATTTTAAATTGATACCAGTCAACTTCTCCTTGTTTACCATTTGGAAGATTAATGTCATAGGCATGAAAAACATCAGTAATGTAATTCTCACCTACTTTCATCTTTTCGGGAGACAAATCAATTTTATATTGAAAGTATCTTTCGTTTTCGTTTAGAGTATTATCATTATTCAGATCTTCAACATTTGGGAGGTTAGTAGCAGCAGTAGGATATTTCTCAGGATTTTGGTCATCTGAAGGTGAGTTTCCTTCAGTTCCATTGTAATTTTTATATCTTTCGAGTACACTTGAATACCTATTGTCATTATCATAATCTGTACCTCTAAAATAATGATAGTTATCTGTAGAAGGGTCATCAAATACT
The DNA here is from genome assembly GCA_021107915.1 of Bacteroidales bacterium. Classification (GTDB taxonomy): domain Bacteria; phylum Bacteroidota; class Bacteroidia; order Bacteroidales; family JAIORY01; genus JAIORY01. The sequence continues at coordinate 4,036 of JAIORY010000223.1, forward strand.
TTATTTCTTTCTTCGGCACTCAAATAACCTGAGAGATACAAACTATCAATTATTTCTAAATAATTGTTTCCAAATACATCATCATCATAAAAAGATACCTCATCACTATCACTCAAACCATCATAACCAACATCCTGATAAGGACGCGAAGAAGGTTCGCTATTAAAAGATTCGACTATTGCCTGAAGAATAGGAACACGACCCCAGATAGTAGTATCAACTTCAACAACATTTTCGCTTATCGGCAAACCATTCTCATAACTTTTCCTTGAATCTCTGAGGATATCTTCCGAAACATCACCAAGATTAAAATATAATTGACCGGAGTTATTATCCCCTTCTTCAAAAGGATCCATCATCCAAAATTCGATATACTCAACATTTGCAGCTTCGAAATCGGTTGATTCGATTTTTCGCATAACTCCTGCCCATCTTGTTTCCGGGTCTTTTAATGTTCCGTCACCGTTTATTCCTGAGGTTAATCCCGAAACAACATCTGCATCAAAGTTATACGGACCCCTTTCATCGGGATAATATGCCATATTTAAAATTGCAATATTTGTTGGTACTCCGTTAGGTGAATCCATTTTAGGAAAAATTTCGGTTTCGAGAACCTGTCTAACAAAGTTATTTGATAATTCTTCTTTACTGATATTAGGGGGTGTCAGATTTCCCGAGCGATTATAAAATAATGGATCAATAACATACCAAGCAAGTTTTGCTCTATTTTTTCCATAGTTTATTTTTTCGTTTGGAGCAGCTTCAGGAAATAAATTAAATTGCCCCTGAGGTGTACTTGCCAAAAACCATGTGCCAATATTTTTCAAATCTATGGTTGATTTACTTCCCTCAAAGTCATCAATATATGAAGCACCCGCTTTCCCGATAGCTTTTGAATGTCCGGGAATAAAATGTGCGAACTCACCGTCAATAGAAATACTTGAAGCAGCTTTTGTATTTATCAACGGGATTTTATCTATCAATTTGGTCAATAATCTTGATTCGGTTTCGTAGTTAAAATTTAAACCCCAAATAGTATTTGAAATAGGATCATCACCATAATTTGTTTTTTGGGTGAGTGGTCTTTCATTTAAATTTAAAATTGTTGCTCCAACATTAAAATCATCACTAAACTGATGTTCGACATGAGTTCCCATCAAACGCTTTTTCTGTATTGAGAACATAGCATTATTCTCCATTGATATATTAATGGGTGTTCCTGAACTTAATATACCTTCATTAATTATTCTAACTCTACCGAGAGTGTAATCAACTGTAAAATCAACATTTTCTTTCAGAGGAATTCCACCTGCAGTAACAGTAACAGAACCTTGAGGCACATTAAGGGCATTTAGTGAAATTTCGCTTGATGTAGAAGATTTATAATTTCCTTCGATAATAAATTTATTTTTATCGGGATATTGTTCAGCTCCGGTTTTTGTCATCGTATAAAGCGAATCGTATGCATACTTATTTGCCAAAGCTGTATCAGCACCAAATTTATTTCGGAGATATTCCCCGAAAGGTTCAAGAACAGTAAAATAAACTCTTCCGTTAGAAGATTCAATAGTACCACCGTTTGTAGCTGCATTGTCAATAAAATCAAATATCCCGTCAGGATATGGATTAAGCTGAGGATTTAAATTATCAAGATTTAAAACTCTTATAAGCGGTACACCACTAATATTTTCATTTCCTTCAGTAAAATATGCGGTTGGAACTCCATTTTTATTTCCCGAATAAAATATATTTAATATAAAATCTTGTCTGTTAAGCTGGTAGGCTCCCAATGAATAAATATTTTTCATCATCAAATCCCACATGGGGTTACTTGTGTTCAGAGTTGTACTTTTAAGAAGCTTAACCATTAAACACTGGGGAGAATTAACACCCTGATTTGTAAGCTCACCAACCTGATAAACTGTAGTATCACCAATTTTGGTATATTGATATGCTATTGCAAGAGTTTGATCTGAATTAATATTTGTATTAAGAGAAATAAATCCAAGTTTGCTATTATAATTATACTCTGAAGGACTAAGTTTTCGGGCGCTTTCAACTTTTTCAAAATCTTCGCCGGCTACAAAATATCCGGTTTGATTAATATGAAATGGGTCAGCTTTAAGATAGTTTGTTACAGTATTAATATCCCTGATTTTAGCCGTATCTAATTTATAAAGCAAATTGTTGGAGTAGTTTGATGGCATACTATTGCCATGCAACGGCTCAATATGATGATTAAACGGTTTGTACTCGCCAAGGTCTGTAAAGGCAACAATATTTCTGTTTTCGGTAACAGCAGCTCCGATATTTGTTACCCAAACTTCCATATTTGTAATATTGATATCGGAAGAAATTATGGGTAAATCTTTTAATGCTTCGTTATAACGATTACTTTTATTGCCATGAACGTCAACAACATCTTCTCTAAAATATTGAGCTATAAAAAAGTGCCTGTTTTCCTCATAGTCAATTGCTTTTAAATAAAATTCATTTGTCTGTGCTCCTCCCTGTACAGTAATTGTAGATGTTTCGCTATTTTGTTGAGAGAAGACACTTGTAACAGTTGTATTTCCAAACTGAAGCTTTGTTTTTATTCCAAACAGGCTTTGATTTCCGGTGATAAGCGAAGTACTTAAGGGAAGATTAACATCACCTGCTTCTATCAATTTTACTATGTCATCTTCATCACCTTCGTATTTAAGTTTTAATTTATTTTCGAAATCAAATGTTGATTCTGTATTATAATTTGTTTTAAATTCGATTTTATCTCCGATTTTGGCGATAACATTCATTTGTATTTTTTCCTGAAAATCGAAATTAACCTGTCTTCTTTGTCTTACATTCAGAGTTGGATTTTCGTTGCTGTTTCCTCTAATTCCAAAAATCAGCTCGGCAGAACCTTGCGGACGAATATCGATTGTATTTCCACCAAATATTCTATCAAATGCTTCACCTCCGATATGTATCTCCGGAATGATACGGGATTTTCCATCTTTTCCTAAAGAAAGTGATCTTTCGCGCCAATAATCTCTTACAGACTGTTTCAGATCATAATCCATGTATTCATCAAAACTCATTGAAGTAGGATCCCTGAAATCAAAATTTCCTATTTTCTTTTTAAAGATATATTTATTTGTAGCTGGATCATATTCAATGATTGATTCAATATTTGAAGGATTTCTTAAAAATAATGAATTTGTATCGGAAGGATAAAAAGGATTTCCATTATCATCAATAAAAGGATAAACTAAATTGATAGTGGTATCGTTATTATCTGTGCTATCGGGTGGAAAAAATATTTCAGCACTAAAAATTCCTACTTCATTTATTGTAGCATTACTTCCCAAAACCAACGAGAGTATGGAAAGAATTAATAAATATTTAAAAGAATATTTTATTACCGGCTTCAAATGATCAAATTTATTTCAACTTAATAAAATTCCGAATTTTAAAAAAATATCATTCATAAACTGCTAATAAGAGCAAATTTCAGAATGATAGTTTTGTTTTTCAGAACATTAGAAAGATATTGTTACTATAAAGTTTTTAATGCGTTTTTAATTAATTGCTCAACTGACAAAGCAGAATCTCCGGATTTAAGAATTTTATCTATTGCTTTTTCAGCAACTTTTTTATTAAATCCAAGAGATACCAATCCTGATAACGCTTCATCTTTTTGAGTATTGTGTGGAATATTCAAATTCTCAACAGAAATTCCTTCTTTATCTAATTTATCTTTAAGGTCGATAATAATTCTCTGGGCAGTTTTTCCGCCAATTCCTTTAACAGATTGTAAAACTGATGGTTTATTATTAATAATTGCATCAAAAATTTCTTCAGTTTTTAAAGAAGAAAGTATTAATCTTGCTGTGTTTGATCCAACACCTGAAACCGAAATTAAGTGACGGAACAATTTTCTTTCTTCTTTATCAGCAAATCCATACAAAATCTGAGCATCTTCCCTGACAACAAAATGAATAAACAACTTACATTGTTCATCATCACTAATTTTAGAAAAAGTATGTAACGAAATATTTATGTAATATCCTATACCTGCTGATTCTATCACAACATAAGTAGGATTTTTTTCAATAAGTTTTCCTTTAATGTATGAATACATGATTATATATTTTATTTATTCCTTAAAAAGAATTAACGAGCAAAAGTACAAATATTTACTGATTTTTTAAAGTTCTTTTAAGTTGGTTTATTATTTGTCTGAGTTTAATAAACGGAGGCTTTTAGATACTGCAATTGACAGGAATACATAAGCAAAATAAAAAATGGAATGATAAAAAAATTGATAAATTTTGTCAGACTTCAAATAATATGCAAAGAAAAACGAAATATTTTATCATAATGACTTATCTTTGTAAAGAAAATCAAAATATCTTTACATAATGGAATCTGAAAAACTGAAAAAATTACCTCTCAACAAAGACATTGAAAGTAAAAAAATATTGAAAAAGTTGACTTCGGCTCACAGAGCATTAGCGGAACTAAAAGGAGTTGTTTCAAGTATCCCAAACGAAAATATACTAATTAATACATTAGGGATTCAAGAAGCAAAAGATAGTTCTGCAATTGAAAATATTATTACAACTCACGATGACATTTATAAAGCAGGATTAAACCTTGAAGGGTTTAAGTCGTTAAATGCAAAAGAAGTTCAAAATTATATCGCAGCACTAAAAGCAGGATTTCAACTAATTTCTAAGAATAAAATCCTAACAAACAATGATATAATTGAAATTCAATCTGTGCTTGAAAAGAATGATGCCGGATTTAGAAAGGTTCCCGGAACTGCTCTAAAAAATGCAACAACAGGAGAAATTGTTTATACACCACCACAAGACTACCAAAAAATTCAAGAATTAATGACAAATCTTGAACAGTTTATCAATGATGAAACATTGTCTGATTTTGACCCACTTGTCAAGATGGCAATTATTCATTATCAATTTGAAAGCATCCATCCTTTTTATGACGGAAATGGAAGAACAGGACGAATAATTAATGTGCTATATTTAGTAATGAATGGATTATTGGATTTGCCAATTTTGTATTTAAGTAGATACATTATAGAAAACAAAGGTGAATATTATAAATTATTACAGGAAGTTAGAGTAACCGACAATTGGGAAAATTGGATTCTTTATTTATTAAGTGGAACTGAGCAAATAGCAAAAGAAACCATTGTATTAATTAGTAAAATTAAAGATTTGATTTTTGAGTACAAGAATTTATTGCGAGATAATTATAAATTTTACAGTCAGGACTTATTGAATAACTTATTCAAACATCCGTACACAAAAATTGAATTTATTGAGAATGATTTAGGTGTATCAAGAATTACGGCTTCAAAATATTTGAATCAGTTATCAAATGACGGATTATTGAAAAAAGAAAAATTAGGAACAGGGAATTATTATATAAACGTGAAATTAATTGAATTGTTAACATTGAAAGAATAAGTACTTTGGCTAATTATTTGTTAAAAAATATTTTTTATTCTTAAGTTTATAATACTACCTATTTTTAAAGGTATTTGTATTGCAAAACACTTGCGGATTAATATT
>JAIORY010000179.1 GCA_021107915.1 Bacteroidales bacterium
ATCTTGCTTTGGGATTACCAATGTTTATTGTACTTTTGGAACTGCGAAACTTGAGTTAATAAATTAACAGAAACAAGATGAAGGATTGAAATGATTGTATGGAGAGATGGAATAATGGGGAAGAGTATAATTGTATTTGATAGTAATTTGTAGTAATTAATTGTAATTGATAGTAATTGGCAGAGGATTGAGTAGTGGAGTTGTAGCATCCAGCATCAAGGATCCAGCAGTATCAAGAATCAAGGATCGAGTATCAAAGAATCAAGCAACCAGCTTACTTTTCCAAATATTCTGTTTCGTATCCTATTGAAACGTAGTATGTTGCTTTATCAAAAAATAACATCATCCTTCTTCCAAGTTCAAGAGCTATATAAATATCAATTGTTGTGTTCCATATTCCGCGAGATAGGGCGAATTCCCAAATATGTTTTCTGATAAGGCTTAATGAGCTGATAACTTCGCTTAATGCAAAGTCTTCTTTTCGCCGTTCGTTTCCAAGTTGTTTATAGAAATTCCTGATGTCATGTTTATTATAATCCATGCTAAGCCATTTACTGAGTTGTGAAATAACTATTTGAGAGCGTTCAAGTAATTTCTGCTTATCAAATAAATGATAATGTGGTGTGGATTTATTGCTGGAGATATCTAATAACCACAATTCTGCAATTGATTTTGTATTTTTTTCAATCATTTCAATCAGCTTGTTGGAAAGTAAATTTATTTCTTTCTTTTTGAATTTATCTTTACTTAAGCTTAGATTAAATGAATCTAAAATAGCCCAATAATCTTTTTTAGATTTTATATATGCTTCCACAGCTTTTGTATTCGATGAGAATGCAAGTTTTGGGATTTTATCAATCGGGAAATATTTAGTAGCTATTGCATCATCACCTGCTTCTAATTTTCCACCGGTTTGCTCAACTTCAAATGAAAGAAAGATAAGGTCGCCGTATAAATAATTTGTACATGAATCGGCATCAATTAGACTTGTGATTTTTGCCTTGATCCCTGTTTCTTCCCTGAGTTCTCTAAGTGTAGCGGCTTCAATTGTTTCACCGGTTTCGGCAAAACCTGATGGTAAGCACCACATTCCTTTGTAAGGTTTATTCCCTCTTTTTACAAGTAAAATTTTTCGATCTTTTTCTAAAACAGAGGAGACAACAGGCAATGGATTATCATAGAAGAAGATATTACAAGAGGGGCAATGTTCTCTTAAAACATCATCTTCGTTTTTATAAATAATTTTATCACTACAATATGGACAAAATCTTCTTTTTTTCTTTTTCATTTTTTGGAATATTGAAATTTATACTTGTACGGAACAGAATTGCAAAATTTATAGTTTTGTTTTGTACCGCATTACTATTTCTAAACAGCTTTTGCTTTGCAAAATTGTTAAGAATTAGTATATTTGGGATTTGTCTTTTCCAGTTTATCCGGCTTAGGATTTCCTGCTTGTGAGCAAATAAATATTACATCATCTTTTGCAAATTTAAAGCCTTTCATAGTTACAATATCTTTCTTTAATTGATTGATAATATCATTTATAAGTTTCTCATCATCTCCAATATAAAATGAATATTTAAGTTTTAAATATGTAATAAGATCAGAAACTTCATTTTCTGAAAAAACTAAAAAACTTTTATAATCAATTTTCTTAATATTATCAAAATATGGAGATAATAGCCGGTTGCCATTCTCATCCGAAAAATTACTTATCAATTTTTCGTATGGTATATTTAATTCTGATTTAGAATTATTTTTCTTTTGAATATTTTTTATATATGAGATTAATTCATGGAGATGATTTTTAGCATGAGTAACGGCAATAAATATACCATCGTTTTTAAGTATTCTGGATATTTGCGGGATCGCTTCCGGGAAAAAATACAATGCATAACTACATAAAATAAAATCATAACTATTAGATTCAATTTTATTTAGAATCGACATGTCTGAGTTAATAAATTCTCCTTTTAATCTTGCTACAGCACATGAATCAAGAAAAAAATGTTTATTTTCGATACAACGGTCAATACCCAATATTTGAGCTTGCGGATGAACTTTATTTTTCAAGCTTTTAATAAAAAATCCAAATCCACATCCGAGGTCAAGAATATTTTTTGCTGAATGAAGGCTCACTTCTTTAAGAGTGATTTCTCTAATATCTTGTTTGTTGGATATATGTGTTGCAATGATGTTGGCAATAGTTTTATTAATAGTAACATCCATAAATGAATCGGAAAGTATATTTAGCTTTTCTGATATCATCGGTTTAATTTTTTTACTAATGTAATATTTTTTTTTGAGAAAAAAATAACCGATAAAAAAAAACCCCTCAGAGTTTGAAGGGCTTTTAAAAATTTTAGATTTATGATTTTAGATTTATGATTTTTTTTCAATCGGATGACAATCAATAAAATTTTAAATCTGAATTCTAAAATCATAAAATTGTTAGAACATAACTTTATAGACAGTCATTAATAAAAGTTTATTAATTAATTCTCATTTTATAGAACGAACGATAAACAAAGTATAATGCAACAAGCAGGAATCCAACTCCAAAATAAGGAGCTATATCTCTGAATTGAGGTGAAATAGAAATTTCCATAGCCAATAATCCGAATAAGGTTGTAAACTTAATAACAGGATTTAAAGCAACTGATGAGGTGTCTTTATAAGGATCACCAACAGTATCACCAACTATAGCGGCATCATGCAATGGAGTTCCTTTTTCTTTCATGTCAACTTCAACGATTTTTTTAGCATTATCCCATGCTCCACCTGCGTTAGCCATAAAAATTGCCTGATATAAACCAAAGAAAGCAATAGAAATCAGGTAACTGATAAATAATGAAACCGGTAAATTAGATCCTGCCGGAGCAGATAAAAATGCAAATGCCAAAGCAAAAGAGAAAATAGCAATAAAGATATTCCACATTCCTTTTTGTGCATATTGAGTGCAAATTTTTACAACAGCTTTTGATTTTTCAACATCTGCTTTTTTAGGAGCATTAGGATCAAGTGAAATATTATTTTTGATATAATTAGTTGCTCTTGCTGCACCTGTAGTTACTGCCTGTATTGCAGCACCGGAAAACCAAAATATTACCGCACCTCCAAGAAGGAATCCGAGAATAGTATATGGATTAAGAAGATTTAAAATTTCTTCCGGTTCAATACCCAAAGTATGTTTAATTACAAGTACCAAAGAAAAAATCATGCAAGTTGCTCCCACAACAGCAGTTCCGATTAATACCGGTTTTGCGGTTGCCTTAAAAGTATTACCAGCACCATCATTAGCTTCAAGATAATATTTTGATTTTTCGAAATCAGGTGTAAAACCAAATTCTTTTTCAATTTCCGGTGTTACCTCTTTTTGATTTTCTTCAATCAACGAAAGTTCATAAATTGATTGAGCATTGTCGGTTACAGGACCATAACTGTCAACTGCAATAGTAACAGGTCCCATGCCTAACATACCGAAAGCAACCAATCCGAATGCGAATATTGAAGGATAGATCATCAAGTCGCTTAAACCATAAGTGCTTGCAAAATATGCAATAAACATAAGAACGAAAAATACCATGCCTTGCCAAAATGCACTAAAATTACCTGAAACTAAACCTGAAAGAATATTCAGGGATGCTCCACCTTGTTTTGAGGCTTCAACAACTTCTTTAACGTGAGCTGATTTAGGGCTGGTAAATAATTTGGTAAATTCGGGGATTAGTGCTGCTCCAAGAGTTCCGGCACTAATAATTACAGATAAAACTATCCAAAGATTATTTGGCAGATCACCGATAGTAAAGTAGCTTGCAAGGAATGTTGCAACTATTGAAAGTATTGAAGTAATCCAAACCAATGAACTCAATGGTTTTTCAAAATCAATATCATCAGCTTTGCTATATTTTGCTTTAGATATTATTCCATTAATCCAGAAGGAAGTAATAGAAGTTATAATCATTAAAATACGCATTACAAATATCCAAACTAAAAGTTGAGTTTGTAAAGAAGTATCAGCAATTGCGAGAAGAATAAAAGAGATTAAAGCTACTCCTGTAACGCCATAAGTTTCGAAACCGTCGGCAGTTGGTCCAACTGAATCACCTGCGTTATCACCTACACAATCTGCAATAGTGCCCGGATTACGAGGATCATCCTCACCAATTTTAAAAATAACTTTCATCAAATCAGAGCCAACGTCTGCAATTTTTGTGAAAATACCTCCTGCAATACGAAGTACTGATGCGCCGAGAGATTCACCAATAGCAAATCCAATAAAACTTGCGCCTGCATATTCGCCGGGAACAAACATTAGAATGATAAGCATCATTATTAATTCAAGAGAAATTAAAACAACGCCGATACTCATACCTGCATTTAAAGGAATATTTAAAAGTTTGATAGGTTTTCTTTCAAGAGATGCAAATGCCATTCTTGAGTTGGCAAGTGTGTTCATTCTAATTCCGAACCAGGCAACGCTGTACGAACCTAAAATACCAAGAACAGTCCATCCAAGGATCATCATTACACCTCCAAAGCCAAATGATTTTTCCATATGTGTTATGCCGGTTACCGGATCAATAACTTCATGTTCGGATAGAAAGCCAAAATAAAATGCTACTGCAGTACCAATAAAAATAAATAGAATTAATAGAAATTTACCTTGTTGGATCAAGTAAATTTTTGCCGTTTCAAAAATAACCTGTGCTACATCCAGCATTGATTTATGTGCACGAATTTTTTTTACTTGTACAAACTGATATAATCCGAACATCATTCCTAAAATAGTGATCAGAAATCCCCAGTATAAAATGTTTTGACCTTTAATTTCTTTAGGAATTACAAGGTCTGCCTCACCGGCAAATGTAAAAACTGGTATTAAGAATACCGTAAGTAAGCTTAAAATCTTTTTCATAATAATATTATTATTGGTTTTGGTTAATATTTAATTTTGGTTGGCTAAATTATAAAAGTATTTTGTATGAGCAAAAATTATTTATCAAATATGAATTTACTGAGAATTGTGTTATTAGTAATTAATGTTAATAAATATATTGATAATGTTATTGAAAACAATAATATTTAGTTGTTGATAAATTTATATATTTGTCAGAAATAATAATAATGAAAAAGATAAGACTTGATATAATAGGGATGTCGTATAGCCAATCGCAAAGCGGTGCTTATGCGTTGATATTGGGAGAAGTTAATGGTAAACGCAGATTACCTATTATTATTGGAGGTTTCGAAGCTCAGGCTATAGCCATTGAACTTGAGAAAATGAAACCCTCCAGACCGCTTACACATGATCTTTTTAAAAACTTTGCTGACAATTACAATGTTACTGTTAAAGAAGTTGTAATTGATAAATTTCAGGAAGGAATATTTTATGCTAAGCTGTATTGCGAGCAGGATAATAATATTAGTGAAATAGATTCGCGAACATCGGATGCAGTAGCACTCGCAATAAGATTTAAATGTCCTATCTATACAAATGAAGAAATACTAAGTAAAGCAGGTATTTTAATTGATGAAAAACCCGGACAGAAAAAAACTCAAGATCCAAAAGAAGAAAAGCGGATGACTGAAACAAGTTATGAAAAATATTCTTTAAAAGAGTTAGATGAGTTATTGAAAAAAAGTATTGAAAAAGAAGAATATGAAAAAGCTTCCCTTATTAGGGATGAAATAAATAAAAGAAAATAAGTAATAATAATTAGAGTCTGTCCATAAAGTCTTGTTCTAACAATTTAAGATTTTAGAATTCAGATTTAAAATTTAAAATATATGAAATTTAGAATAACTTTAGTAGGATTTTTATTTTTGTTTTTTTCAGTTTTATCGCTTTCGGGTTTTGCTCAGAAAGAACTTGATAACAAACTGATAAAAGAATCGAAAGTAGTAAATGTTTTGGATACTTCCGATAATTCGCTTTATCAATTATCAGATAACGATACTCTTATACTTAAAAGCGATTTGAATACTTATGAATATATTTCGTCAATGGAAAGTACTGTTATTGAAGGTGGCGGAGGTTTTAGTTTTACTTCTTTGTATCGTGGTATTATTGGTTTGTTTGTTATTTTGGCTCTTGCCTATTTTTTTAGTTCAAACCGCAAAGCTATTTCATGGCGGGTTGTGTCTTTTGGCATTGGATTTCAGGTTGTAATTGCAATTGCCGTACTTAAAATTTCTTTTATTCAAAATGTAATTGAGTTTATCGGGAAGCTATTTATTAAAGTATTGGATTTTACAAAAGTCGGGAGTGAATTTTTATTTGGTGGGTTTGTTGATCCTGATACTTATGGTTTCTTGTTTGCATTTCAAATATTGCCAACAATAATCTTTTTCTCAGCTTTAACCAGTATTTTCTTTTATTATGGAATAATACAAAAGGTTGTTTATGGATTGGCATGGTTGTTAACAAAAGCGTTAAAAATATCAGGGGCAGAAAGTTTATCGGCATCAGGTAATATTTTCCTTGGTCAAACCGAATCACCATTATTAATAAAGGAATATCTCTCAAAAATGAATAAATCGGAGATTATGCTCGTGATGGTAGGAGGGATGGCTACAATTGCCGGGGGTGTTTTGGCAATTTATATTGGTTTGCTTGGTGGTGATGATCCGGTTGAAAGATTGCTTTTTGCAAAACACCTTATTACGGCTTCAGTAATGGCAGCTCCCGGAGCTGTTGTTGCCGCAAAAATGCTTGTACCACAAACCGAACCTATCGAAAGCGAAATGAAAATATCGAAGGAATCTATAGGATCAAATATTCTTGAAGCTATTGCCAATGGTACAACACAGGGAGTTAAACTTGCCGTGAATGTTGCGGCAATGTTGCTGGTATTTCTTGCATTGATAGCAATGGTGAATTTTATTTTGTACAAAGTTGGTGGCTGGACTGAGTTGAATTTGTTAATTACCGATTTAACCGGCGGGCAATATGATAAATTCAGTTTGCAGTTTATACTTGGTTATGCTTTGGCACCACTGGCATGGCTTGTGGGGGTTTGTGCCGAAGATATGACATTAGTTGCACAGTTGTTTGGAGAAAAAATTATTCTCAATGAATTGATCGCTTATGTTAGCTTGAAGGATTTGATGAATTCTATGAGTTTTGCTCAAGAGAAATCAATTATCATGGCAACATATATGTTATGCGGTTTTGCTAATTTCAGTTCTATCGGAATACTACTTGGTGGTATTGGAGCATTGGCTCCTAATAAAAGAACTATGCTGTCGAAGCTTGGTTTTAAAGCCTTGATTGGTGGTGCGCTTGCTTCGCTTTTATCTGCTACCCTTGTGGGGATGATACTTGGATAAGGTGAGTTGGATTGCTTGAAGATTGATAGTAATTGATAGTAATTGATGGTAATTGGTTGTAATTTATTGTAATTAGTTGTAATTTATTGTAATTAGTAGTAATTGGTATAGGAGTGATGGAATATTGAAATGATGGAATAATGGAATAATGGAATGATGTATAATTGTAATTTATTGTAATTAGTAGAGGATGGATGGAGTAATGGAATGATGGAGAAATGGGAAATTCAAAACCCAAAACCCAAAATGCCGAGCTTTGCTCGAGCATCCTCGAAGCTTTGCTTCGGGACCCAAAACCCGAAACCCAAAACCCAAAACCCAAAACCTGAAACCCAAAACCTGAAACCCAAAACCTGAAACTTGAAATCCATAAAACACATAACATATTTAATACTTTTCCTGGCAATTGCAGGATGCACTCAGGAATCGAAAATCAAAGATTATGATTCGTTACCGTTATATTCTGAAAATGGAAATGTAAATGCAGTTATTGAGATACCTGCAGGTACAAATCATAAAATAGAATACGATAAAAAAGATCACGAATTTAAAGTCGATCAAAAGAACGGCAAAGATCGAATAGTTGCTTATCTGCCTTATCTCGGCAATTATGGTTTTCTTCCGTCAACTTATATGGATCCGGCTATTGGTGGTGATGGCGATGCACTTGATGTGCTTGTGATTGGAGAAAGTTGCCCGACAGCAAGCCTTGTCGAAATAATCCCGATAGGAGTTTTATTTTTGGAAGATGGAGGTGAAATTGATACTAAAATAATCGCTATTCCCGTTAAGGAAAAAGACAGGATAATTAACGTTGAATATTTTAATGAACTGAAAGAAAAATATCCCAAAATTGATGAAATAATTTTAAATTGGTTTTTGAATTATAAGGGAAAAGGAATTATGAAATTTGTAGGTTGGGGAGATAGAAGTGAGGCGGATGCAGAGATTAGAAAATGGAAGAAAGGTTCGAAGGCTTTTGGGGAGTGATAGAGTAGGCAGTAATCAGTCAACAAATAAGCGTACTTGTAAAATTTAAAATTATAAATTTAGAATTTAAAATGATAAATTAAAAATGGTTCAATATTTAGATTTACTTAATCACGTTTTAAAACACGGGATTGAAAAGAAAGACAGGACAGGAACAGGAACTGTTAGCGTATTTGGTTATCAAATGAGATTTAATCTTGAAGAGGGTTTTCCTGTTCTCACTACAAAAAAACTTCATCTCAGATCAATCATTTATGAACTTCTTTGGTTTCTGAAGGGTGAAACTAACATAAAATATCTTAATGATAATAAAGTCAAAATATGGAATGACTGGGCAAATGAGAATGGTGAACTTGGGCCTGTTTACGGGCAACAATGGCGAAACTGGAATAATGAAGGAATTGATCAAATAGCTGAAATTGTTAATCAGATTAAAACAAATCCTGATAACAGACGAATGATCGTTGCAGCATGGAATCCAAGTGTGTTGCCGGATACTTCAATTTCTTTTGCCGAAAATGTAAAAAACGGAAAAGCTGCCTTGCCTCCATGTCATGCGTGGTTTCAGTTTTATGTTGCCGGAGGGAGGCTTTCATGTCAAATGTATCAGCGAAGTGCTGATATTTTTCTCGGTGTACCTTTTAATATTGCCTCTTATGCTTTGCTTACGATGATGATGGCGCAGGTTACCGGTTTAAAAGCAGGGGATTTTATCCACACTTTTGGTGATGCCCACATTTATCATAATCATATCGATCAGGTGAAATTGCAGTTAAGTCGCAAACTTTTTGATTTGCCTGAAATGAAGATAAACCCGGAAATAAATAATATTTTTGATTTTAAATATGAGGATTTTGAATTGGTGAATTATGTAGCTCATCCACATATTAAGGGGAAGATTTCGGTTTAGTGAGGGAGTGATTGAATGATTTAATGATTGAATGATTGAATGATTGAAAGAACAATAAGTCAACTATAAAAAGTCAAAAAAATAAAAAAAAGAAAAATTGCCACGAAGACACCAAGACACCAAGATACACAAAGAACGCACAATCAATATAATAAATTTTGTGAATTCTTTGGGTCTTTGTACCGAAAGCTTTCGGTATTGTGGCTAAAATTACTTTTTGGAGTGGACTCAATAATAGAATGATTTAATCTGAATTATTAAAAATGGAAAGAAAATGAAAAACATCTCAATTATAGTTGCAATAGCACAAAATCATGCAATTGGAAAAGATAATAAATTGTTGTGGCATATTTCCGAAGACTTGAAAAGGTTTAAAA
>JAIORY010000340.1 GCA_021107915.1 Bacteroidales bacterium
CTCAACTGATAGGTATTTATTACTTTACCTTCTTCCTTCACCTGCATACGGTAATGAATTCTCCCTTTCATTTGAAAATGATTTTCTAAGCGGGTTAATACCCGTAATTGAGTGGGTCCGTTTATTTCAATTTTTAAGGGTTTTTCTATTGAGAAACGATAATAATTAACTGTTGTTTCCCTCGAAATTAAATCAACAGGTTCAGAGGGTTGTAATGGAGAAAAGGCTATCCATTCTTGTTTCTTTTTTTTAGTTGGCGTAAAACTGTAACGAACAGCAACCGGAATATTTTTTTCTTTAAGTTTAAATTCTATAGTGTGATTGCCTCGTCCCAGCTCAATTTCAAAATCTCTAAGTTGACCGGGAACACCGAGTGAACCTTTTAAATATGTAGCTGTTTTGGAACGTTCTACTGCACTTTTTTTGAACTTTTTCTGTCCACCACCATCAACAGTATATAAGACTTCATATTTTATCTTATTACCTTGTTCGGGAACAAATCGTCCACGGGTAATTATCCTTAATATCCCCGGTCCCTGAACATTTATTGTTGAAGCTTTCTCAGTACTCAAAGAATAATAACTTCTGGATTTACCTGAGGTTAGTGTTGTAACTCTTTTTGTAAAATTTGTTGGTTTCAGATAGCGGGTTTTCTTACTTGATTGTGCCATTATTCCGGGAACAACCAAAAGGATTATTATTAAGCTTAACAGAATATTTTTCATGTGTTTATGTTTTTATAGTTAATGCGTAAATGCTTAAATGATAAAATGCTTAAATAATTCAATATTCAAATTCAATATTTTACAAAACCGGAATGTCATCATCATCTTGATTGCCGGTATTTCGTTTATTAGAAAAAGGAACAGCATCGGTACCGAGTTGATGGTGTTTGCGTTCGCCAAAATAAACAATCACAATCACAATTACCAAAATCAATGTAGTAATTAATGTAACAATAATACTATATTTTTTTTGTACAAAAATCTCACCAGTCCCAGGTTCCGGCAATGGAACTGGGCTTTTGGGTAATCCATATTTTGTAAGTAACCGATTAATATTCAAAAGATGAATTATCGGAATTTTTTGCTGACCCATTTGAATCATAACACCACGAACCGGAAAGTTTTTCATAGGTAAATATTCTGTTAGTCCGGGAGGAATAAGTTTACCGTTAATTGAATTACCAAGACTGGCGATTCCGCCACCAATATTTATAAATGCTTTTATCGGTTTTCCCTGACTGAATTTTTCATAAATTTTCATTCGTTTTGCGATACTTTTTTCCAGATGTTTTTCATTAATAAAATCAATATTATTTCGTTTAATGGCTTTAGTAATCAAATCCCGTCCTTCGGGGCTTAATCCGCGACCCAGGTCAGAACCTCCGCCAATAGAAGCGGCTACTGACTTGCTGTGAAATATGTTTGATTTGTTCAAAACGTTTTCCATATCTAACCATGTAAAAAATGGATCGTTTGCACCAAAGTTGGATGAACCAACTGAAGTGATAACTATTGGATTTAAATTCAATGTTTCAAGTGCTGCCAATACAGAAATATTTAATCCGGGAAACGAACCGGTCATTGCAACTGCAACATTATCATTTTTATTTAAACCGGCATCTTTTAATAATTGTACAATTACCGCTGCAAAATTTGGATTTGTAGTTGACAGTTTTGCTTCAATATAACCCCTATCGGTAGTAACCAATGTATATTCCTGACCAATCAATGCAGTTTGATTAGGGTCGTTTATTGCATCAATAAAAACGCCTTTTTCCAGCCGGTAGTTTTTAAGATAATTTGCCGCTAACTGAGATAGTTCAGCAGCTTCAAGTTTTTCATTGTACCAGTCTTGTTTAACATCTACTTTGCTATTCTCAACTGCAATAAATGCCAGCAACGCTAAGAAAGATAAAACTATTAATACAATGTTAGATTTTGCTCTAAATTTATACATCTATTTTGATTCTATTTAAAATATTGTGGTTAATCAAATTAGCCACAGATTCACAGATTAAAAAAATTAGTTCAATCGTTATTTTAATCATATTTAATCAACTTCTTAAATCATTATTCGTTAATCGATATTCGATATTCAATTTTTCTTAATTTTATTGCGGCAACAACGCCCCCGCAAAAAACAATATCAAAATTAACCTTACCAGCACCGAAGTGATAAACAATACACTAAGAGTTTTAAAAACTCCTTGTTTTGCAAACCAATGGGCAATTAAACCTGGAATTACCCAGCCGACTGCCTGAAGTTCAAGAGTGGTAGTTGCAATATCAATCGACAAAAAATATCGTGAAAAATTAGCGAGCAAACAACCAATTAGTAAGCTTAACACCATTTGACGGCGACCATATAAAAAAGTATAATTGCTTAAAGCTTTTATTATTAAATAAGTAAGCAAGCTCACAATCAAAATACCAGCCAGCCGGTCGGGGTGCGAAAGTTGTAGAGCAATATAGCCCGGCACTACGATGCCCCCTGCAGCAAGTCCAAAGACTTCGTAAGAAAGCAAACTAAAAATTAAACCTAATGTAATTGCTAATTCAATCATTTTTTATAGAACTTCTATTTTCAAAATACTCAGCTGTTTCAGCACCCATTCCACCCATATTGCCAATAGCAATAATAGTGGAATTTTTTTCAGTTATGAATAATACTTTTTCAAAAACTTTTTGGGGTGTCGTCCAACCTAAATTAATAATCTTTTTTTTCGATAAACCGTAATTTACAGACATATTTTCTACTACATCAGTAGATTGTCCCATCAGTATTAAATAGTCAATCTCATCAGTTAATTTTTTGCCTGCCATTTCTGCTAATTGACGAGCACGGTCCAAACGGTCGTGACGGGTATTTAAAAGAACGATACGAATACCCTCGAAACCAATTTCATCTCTTATTTTTTGCCATACCATTAAAGTAGAATCAGGATCGTTGGCTGCAAATGCATTATAAAAAAACAATTGTTTTTGAAATGCTTTAACCCTAAAGCACATTAAAGCACCGGCATCGGGAACAGCTTGGTACATACCCTTTAATGCTGTTTCGCGATTAACTTCCAAATGTTGACAAATCGCCAATGCAAGAGCTACGTTTTCACGATGTTCAATATAACTGAACCCTTTCATTTCTTCTAAAGTTACTGATTTAGAATCAACAAAATGTGACTCAGTATCCCGTTTATCAGCCATTTCTTTTAAAGTGTGTGGGATTACATTTTCGGAAGTAAATAAATGTTCATTTCTTGGAATTGTTTTTCCAAGAGTTTCAGCAATTTCCGGCAAGGAATGTCCCATAACGTCCACGTGGTCTAACCTGATATTAGTCATTACGCTAATATTGGAATGTATCATTTGATTTTCAGTAATCCACTGGTATTGGGGTTGTAAAGCCATACATTCCATAACTAATGCTTGTGCCTTGCGTAAAGCAGCATATTTAACTATTGACAATTGCTCAATAATATTTGCCGTAGATTTTCGATAAATGTATGTTTCGGTGCCGTCCTCAATAATTAAACGGGGAAAAGTACCGGTAACTTTCGTAATGGTTGAAATTCCACCAGCCCGCAAGCCGGCTCCTACCAAACGGGTTACACTTGATTTTCCTCTTGTACCGTTTATATGAATCCTGATAGGAATGGAATAAATTCGTTTTTGATGACGGACAAATTCAATTAAACCCACAATTGCTGCGGTAATTATCATGATCAATAAAATGTAAAAACTATACATTTTTATTTGCTATTGTGTTTATTGATAGTCATCGAATGACTTTCTATTTAATTAATACAGGTTTATTATTTTGTGGATTTTTTAAACATAAGTCATCCGATGATTTTTCAGATTGTTATTCACAGATTATTTTATCATAAACAGCTTTCTGGTTTCAATAAAATTTTCTGTTTGAAGACGATAAAAATAGATGCCGGAACAAACGTGATTTCCTGAATCATTTATTCCTTTCCACCTTACTGAATATTTTCCTTCTTGCTGTTGTCCGTTCTGAAGTGTCCGCACTAATTCTCCTTTTATGTTATATATTTTAAGACTTACATTACTTTGATTAGGTACAGTATAGTTTATCCTGGTTTGTGAATTAAATGGATTAGGATAATTCTGTTCTAAATATAATCCTGAAATAAGTTTATTTTCAGTTTCTTCATCAACAGATACAATAATAAGGGGCGTTTCTGTAGTAAACTTTATTGCGAGTTCATTTCCTAAAACCGAAGCAGTAGGATCATAGCCTTTGTCAAAAACATATTGCAGACCAACATCCTGTAAATGATTTTCTATGCCTACTGTATTGCTATTTGTTAATTTAACTTTTTTATATTGAACAATAATTTCACCATCTCCTGTTGTAGTTTGATAATAAGCAGGATTTAATAATATCGCCTGGAAAGTCTCCGTATTAGGAGGCCATGAAAAATAATTATGTGCAACGCCATCCCACTCTACTATGAAACGGTGGTTAGCATTATCATTATAATAATAAATATCACCTTCTTCATAATAAGGATCATATAAATCATCCCAGAAAGCTGCTATCATGCAATTTACATTATCATTGTGTGGCAGAGCATAATTTGTAGAAATCGTTTGCGTACCACTGCCAAAAGCTATCCAACCATCCGTACTTATGCGAAGTTGATTATAATCAACCCCGTAATATTTAAATACAAATGGTAAATCTACGGTTTTTGTATAATCAGTTGTATTTGATGGTACTTGTATTTTGGTTCCATTTCCATTTATTTCCATCCAATCATAATCAGGTGCTTGCTCATAAAGTGTATCATCGTTGGAATAAGCATAGTAGCCGTAAGCATCAGGTCCTGTGTAATCAGAAGGCATTGGTACAGCAACCGGGATTGTAAAGTTAAGAATTGTTTGATACGGATAATTCCCATTTTGAGTATTTAACTTTAATGAGTATTCGGCATAGTATTCTATTGGACAGGATGGGTCAATAGTTACAACAAAATAATTTTCTGTATTCATTGCAACGGAATTGGTATTTATTGTTCCAAACGAACCGGTGGAATCTTCAATAGTGATATATTGATCATCGCTTCTTAAAATACCAATTACATTAGGTGCAACATCAACACCAACATTCTCAATTGAAAGATACAATTTAACAGTCTCTCCCGGGTCCATCCTGAAATTTCTATTTGTAGCATCTTCATCATCAACAATACAATTTATATACTTTAATTCGCATCCCATTATTTCCTCAATAAATATATATTCCCATGAACTTGTGCTACTTGTTACATGTAGTTCTAATGTTATCATTTGTCCGACTGGGCAATTTGGTTTAATAAAAAATTGAAATGGGTCTCCTGTAAAAGTACCACCGGAAGCCAAATTGCCAAAACTTACAGGATTTGTTGTGATTATTTCTACATAATCTGTTTCTATTACCGTAAGAGTAGCCTCAACATTATTGGAAGTTTGAGTTCCCCAATTCTTAAGTGTAAATGTAATATTACAATTTTCATTAGGATTAATTATACCATCTGTATTTCCGTCAAGATCAACAATTATTGGATAGCCGTTAGGTCCAACATGTTCCGCAGTTTGGATAACATCAATTGTTCCCTGATAAGGAATTACAGTTCCTCCACGAACAGTTATCGTTAATGTTTCCTCCATTTCAGGAGTAATACCAATATTAACTATGCCGGTTGAATCGCTAAAGCCGGTAGCATAAACATCATCCCCAACTAAACAAACTTGCGCATTTGCAACAGGCAGCCCTGAAGAGGCATAAGTAATTGTAATTTCAGGTTGACTATACCCAATTGGAATAGAGGATGAATGACTAACATTTACCGATAGTGGAATATCTTTCCAAATATGAATACTGGGATCTCCCAAAACATAAAAAACTCTATAATGATATTCTACCATAGGATCAGCTCCGAAAACATTGTACAGATAAAGTTTCCCGCGCAACAACGCCTGACCGGGAGTGTCCATCCCTTCTTGAAACATTCCTACATAAATACCTTTATCTATCCTGTTGTTGTATGTTGTATGTGTGTTAGAACCAGGTCCAACAAATGCAACAGCACCTCTTGGATTATCTATAGAGCCTAATTCAAGCCATTCTTCGCCAAAGCAATTGCTTGAATAGGAGTTGAACATTGCAACGCCACAACCAATACTGGTTACAAAAGTAAGTTTTTCACCGTTGTTTAAGCCGGAGACATCTGAGGTGTTAAAGTCGTAACAAGTCGCTGCCCAACCATCACTCCAACCTTCGCCGCGATAGTTTAAATAACTTCGTCCTTCATTAATGGTATTGAGAACATCGCTCAAGTCCATAGAGCAACCACCCCAAAAGGTACCATCACTCATTAAAGTGTCAACTGAAGTAAAACCGCCATCTTCCAACAATATACCGGCAACAAATCTTTTGGTTGATACTTGAGATTCATAATCATTATTTGAAAAACAAGCAGCTTTTTTAAACCAATTTGTATCTGCCGTATAAGGTTCTTTTTCATACTTCATAAATTTATTTAACATAACCTGCAGTTTGTAATCATTTTGATTAGTGAGACGTCCTACCATCATTTCAGGGAAGAAATCATCTCCATCTATCTCTACAAAAAAATCTTCATTTGGGAATGAATAGTCGTAATTTACTATTCTTTTTGGAAAGACACCATCATCGCCCACGAGTAAAACATAAGTTGGCGGATTTTCCCAATTATGATATGCATCGGTAATATGGTCTTTAATGATTACCGGATTATTTGAGTTTGCATTAATATCACTAAATTTAGTAATGTGCACATCTGTGCCGCTTTGTCTCTTCCATTCGGCATAAGGTTGAAAGCTATCTGCAAAGTTATCCGGCATAATACATAACATAACTTCACGTCCATTTTCGTTTCCATTGTAAAACTTGTTTAACACTGTATTATAATTGAAAATAAAACTTTTATAGAGTTTTGCAAAGGAGGGAGCAATTGCTTTTTTTGATGTGGTTTTTGGATTTACAACTTCACCTTTTCCATAGTTTATACGGATGGTGATAGAAGAAACTGCGTGAATTTCATTTTTCGCAGGAACATAACGAAGTGGGAAAACTGAAACACGTGCAATACGAAAATCACGAAAAACCGAAGGTGGCTCAACTGAAGCATATTCTTTCGGATAAACATCGGTAGATTTATAAGCCTTAGCATTTTCTTTATATGGAGATTCTGGTTTGCCTTCGAACCAGCTTTTTCGAGCCGGTTGTAAATTTATATTTTTGAATGTTTGAATCTCAGATGTTTTTAATACTTCAACTGAAATACCTGACTGATCAGGGATAGCAAGTATTTTTGAGATATATGGTAATTCGGGAGAACCCGGTTCGGTAGAAAAAATGTCTGTTAGTAAATCAACTGATTGGTATGTTTTTCCTTCCGAAAAGAATTCCTTTATTTCGAATCCGGATAAATCAATTTTGATTACAGTACTGTTATTATCATCGCTGAGTATTGTAACTTTCGGTGGTGTGTTTGATGCTTCTTTTTTATCCAGCGATACCCATTGAGCATTCATGTTAAAAGGTATAAATGCTGAAATAAATAGAACAATTAAGATTTTCTTTAACATGGTAATATCTGTTTATTAGGTTAATAAAGTTTGCTTTGATTTAATACTTGTACAGAACAGAATTGCAAAATTTACAGTTTTGTTTTGTACCGCATTACTACTTCTAAACAGCTTTCCCCGATAGCTATCGGGGTTGCAAAATTGTTAAGAATTAGTATAAACGACCAAAATTATAATTAATTTTCAATATTTATATATATATTTATTGAATTTCAGTTTTAAACTCAGGCATTTTCTTTAACTTTCTATCAATTTTAGTTCAGTCAAATGCACATTTTTATTATTTATTTCTAAACTTCAATAGAATAATATATTATATACCTACTATATATAGGGTGTAATAATTGTAATTTGGTTGTATAATAAAAATTTCTTTCAATGGTTTGAAAAATTCAAAATTTAGAAAAACTTCTACTAAGAGCAATTTCTATTTTCAAAATTATTTTTCATAATTACTTACTTATTATATTTTTTCCCCTTACATTTGACACTTATTGTGAAGTCGTTAAATTTTATATATTTTATTGTAAACTTTTTTTGATAAAAAATGGATTTTGAGACAAAGTCAAGAACTTTTACAAGATTTCAGAGGGAGCGCACTCATTTTTTTTAAGTAACGATTTCATACACTGATGTATGACACATAACATAAAAAATGAAATTTTCACAAAAAAAATTATTATTTTTACCAAAACGCAACCGAAACAAAAAAATAATAATTTTTAAAGCGGTATTCATCAGCCCAACAGCTGATAACATGCTGGATAATTCATAATAAAACGAAATCATCCAGCTAAACGTTAGGGTGCATGAAGAAAATGAAACAGATAATTACAATCGGGATATTGATAATATTCATTTGGAGTTGTAAGCATACTGATAAAAATGCTGACAGGGAATTAATTAAACCAATTGATACCTTACAAACACTTATTGGTACTAATTGGAACATTATTATTAATGAAACCGATTCCAATTTATTTAAATATAACAATCAACCATTATATTTTAAAAGGAATTACGCATGCTTTTTCGACCAAAAAATTGCTGAATTGTCTGTTAGTGGCGATACAATATTTATTAGGGATACATCTTACATTGTTTTAAGTCAACCAGACAGTTTTAAACTCAGTGTTAAAACGTACCTGATTGGAAAAATTGAGAAAATCTCAAAAGATAGTCTGATTATTAAAAAAATAAAGGGTTGGGGACGACCTTTTTATTACAATGAAAAGTATAAGTTCTACAATGACACTTTGATTTACAATCCAAATTTAAAATTGAATAGGATTGTTTACTCAACAAGCACCTGTTATGGAAAATGTCCAGCAATGGCTATAGAAATATTATCAAACGGAAATTATAAGTTTTACGGAGGAAGTTATTCAGAATTTAAAGGAAATTTTATAGGCACAATCGGTGCTAATTACATCAAAAAAATTGAAGGTGAATTACGAGTAGCAAATATTGAAGAACAACCTGACTATTTTCCTGAACCAATTGATGCACCAATCTGTGAAATGATTATATATTACAATGACAGTTTAAGAAAAGAGATTACTGGATACTTTGGAGACTTTCCTCCAAGAGTTAAAAACATAGCATTATTAATGTATAATTCATATAAATCAGCAAAAATGGACAGCGTTGGAGAAAAAATAAATTTTGAGACAAAGGTTCACAATCCAGCTCCGCCACCGCTTCCACCACCGATACCAAATGAATTATGATTAAGAAATCACGCACCCTAACACCTAAGCATATAAAAACTCCGTAGTGCTCATGCATCTGCGGTTTTTATATGCATTGTTGAACGACACCAAAAGTAGCGGGGCCGGCTATTTCAGCAGATATGTGGTTTTAATAATTGCCGGGATTTTACAAATTTGAAAATTGGTATTTAGCAAGAGGGGAAATTGGTGAAAGAT
>JAIORY010000321.1 GCA_021107915.1 Bacteroidales bacterium
ATTTACAAAAGTAAACTCCTGATTTTAAATACTTCGCAAGCCTCGTTCTTGACGCTTTCTTAGAAGCCATATTAAAAAATACTTAGTTTTCTTAGAGGCACTAAATAGTGTTTGTCCAGAATGTCCGAATATTAGAAATAATTTGAATATCGAACACCGAAGACTGAAAGGAGTCCGTACGGATTAACGATTTTAGAATTCAGATCCCGAAGCGAAGCTTTGAGGATGCTCGAGCAAAGCTCGGCATTTAAAATTTAATATTTTGTTGATATTGGTGAATTTAAATCTAAAATCATAAATCTAAAATTTCAAGCACCAATACTCAAACCTATAAGCATTTTGTATTTCCCCTCTGAAGTAATACATATTGAGATATTTGCGAAATATCCATCTCATTCACACATCAAAAACACCCGTACAATAATTTAAAACACTTGTTCACTCATTTGTCATTGATTTTAGGACAACCTTAATATAATTTTGAAATTGATAAAAAATATTTATTCACTATATATTTAGAAATTATGAAAACAAGAAAAAAATTTAATGCTTTAATTTTTACTTTATTTGTAGTCTTGATTTTATCATTTACTGCAAAAGTCAATTCACAAGTAATAGTTGTGCTTAAGTATCCACCACCAAATCAAGTGAATATTGAAGATGTGTGGAAACTTCAACTTATTACAAACACAACTGAAAAAAACTATCATATTTATCTCTATGGTACGGTAACTAATGATGACAATGAAGACTTGGTATGGAACGGCGAATCATCATCTTTCGATCTTGAGGCAGGTTATTCAGGACCTATTGAACCCTCGAGTTTAGAACCTGTAAGCGGTAAATTTAACAGTAAATACGAAAAGATAAAAGAAATTGCAATAAGAACAGGCACCTTACCTGCAGGTAATTATACTTTTTGTATTACAGTTTTTAATGTTGCGAATGAAGGAGAAGAACTTGGTAAGGATTGTATTCAGGTAAATGTAGCACATCCTTCTCCACCTGAACTTATTTCTCCTCAGGATGGAACAATTGTAGAAGAAGGTTATCCAATATTTACATGGATGTCTCCGATGCCAATACCATTAGGCGAAATGATCACTTATCATCTGATCATTTAT
The DNA here is from genome assembly GCA_021107915.1 of Bacteroidales bacterium. Lineage (GTDB taxonomy): Bacteria > Bacteroidota > Bacteroidia > Bacteroidales > JAIORY01 > JAIORY01. The sequence goes on from JAIORY010000321.1 coordinate 1,125, forward strand.
GAAATACTGGATGGTCAAACAAAAGAAGATGCAATACAATCAAATATTCCATGGTTCGAGCAAGATGGGATAACTACTACAAGTTTTCAACACCCTGTTTCTGCTCGAAATTTTGAAATGGGGGGAAGATATGTCTGGCAGGTAACAGCTTTTGATGAAAACGGAAATTCTGTTGGAGAAAATAACGGGAAAAGTGAAGTGTGGAGTTTTGAATACAAATATGAAACTGTTCAGTATAAAATAATACTTTTAACTCCCGGATTTGCTAAAGAAATTGAAAACCCATATCCGTCGTTTTCCTGGAGCATTTCCAATAATCTGGAAAATAACAATAATGTCAATTATACTTTGAAAATATTTGAAGTTGATACAAATTCACAGCCAATAGATTATTCAAAGGAAAAACCATTTTATGAAAAGAATAAAATACAGGATAACTTTTATAAATATTCTGAAAAAGACAGACCTTTAAATGAAGGAAAAGCTTATGTATGGTGGGTTGAGTCTAATTTATATAAAAGCGATATAAGACCTGATACTGCTCATATTATTTTTTGGCGTTACCCTTTTTATGATTATGGTGATGCTCCTGATGTAAGAACTGCATTATTACCATCTCCTTATCCTACATATAAAAGTCACAATGGTGCAAAACATTATTGGCGTACTATTTATTGGCATAGGTGGCCATATTTGTATTTTCCATATATTAGGACTATTGGGCCATCAATTCGGTCATGGCTTGGAAAATTCCCTTCAGATTATAAACCGGAAAATCCAAATACCGGCTCAGAATGTTGTAGACGAAGTGTAGATTTTGAATATGATGCAAGGACAATTGGAGGTGTTCCCTTAGATAATCTTGATGATGGCATATATTTTTTCCCAACTCCCGACAATTATTGCGAACCTTGTATTCTTGATAGCATAGATGTGATGGTAAATACAAACTCATCATATAATCATAGAAATGATTTGATTTTTCATGCATGGTTTGATTGGAATGGTGATGGTGATTGGGATGACCATGATACATGTGACCCAAATACAATAGTTTATGAGCATACTCATTGGATAAATGCAAAAATCTTATGGCCAACTGGAACCAGCAGACGTTCCTTTAGTATTACAAACCAAGAAATCAAATTTTTTCCTAATGCATGGCCTAATGATTGTTGTGCCATTTATCGTCTTTATTTTTATACATGGCCTGCTCCTGCAGATACAATTTGGACTAGATTTCGTTTGACACCTGATATTCGAGTTAATCATTCAGCTTTATATAATCATTATAATGAATATAAAGATCAGGTTGTTTCCGGCGAAGTAGAAGATTATCTAATATTATGTCAACCGGACTCATGTGATTATGGTGATGCACCGGATGAATTTGATAACCCAATATTCCATTATTGTTCTCATAATTTAACATCAAGATATGATCATTTGCCACCTGGATATATTCCTGAATTGCCATGGTCAACTTATGATGCAGCTAAACATTGCGATTTTTCAAAAGAATGGTTAGGAAATATTGATCCTGATTCACTATCTGTACCATGTGACTGTGTAGGTCCTTCTGCCACAGCAGAAACAGATGCAAAAACAATAAATATAGATGAATTTGATAATGGTGTAGCATTTACAAATATTAATTTTAATACTTGCGATACACAAAAAGTAAGAGTATTAATTAATACTTCAGAAATTGATCCTATAAGGTATGTAGATGGTTATTTACATTTACATGCATGGTTTGATTGGAACCGTAATGGTAATTGGGATGATGAATTCTTCAATTGTTCTGATCCTGCTGATGATCATATTTATTGGCTTACTGCCGAACCACTATGTATGCAAACCGGAATTCAAACAATAAATAATTATGATTTTGAAATTTGTGATCCTATTTGGATAGCAGAAGGACGTAATTGTGAAATATACGAGTTAACCTTTTTAGCAGGTGATACTTCAATATCCCCCGATTATAATGAACATGTTTCAGATTCTCTCTGGTGTCGTTTCAGACTTTCTTATGATGATGGTAGCGGCATAAATATAGCCGATGAATATCATGGAGGAGTGGAATTTGGTGAAGTAGAGGATTATCTGTTGCCTATTACTCCTCCCACACCAACTTGTGAATGTGAATGTGATCCTCCTTTTACATCAGGAGATGACTTAGTGGAAAATGGTGATTTTAGTGCAGGAAATGTAGGATTCACATCAGATTTGACCTTTACGGATTCCCCTAGTGCCGGACATTATTGTATTACAAATAATGCAGCTCTTGCTTCTCCTGCTTACTGGGTTGGATTTGATCATACCTCGCCACCAACAGGATTATTTCTAGTTTGTAACGGTAATACAATTCCATTATTGAATGGGGCTTGGAAACAAAATATAACTCCTGTTACGCAATATACCAATTATAAATTTTGTTTTTGGGTTTTAAATTTAAACAAAATAGATTATCCTGGTACTTTTGAACCTGAAATACAGCCGATGATTAATTCTGTTCCTATTACTAGTTTTACAGTTGATCGTACTACTACTGTATCTACTTCCTATACTGCACCTAAAGATGAAATGTGGCATTTTATCGAAGTAAATTGGTTTTCTGGAGCAAATACATTTGCAAATTTAGAAATTTGGACATTATCACCTGCAGGTCGTGGCGGCAATGATTTTGGTATTGATGATATTTGCTTCGTAGAATGTATTTCCGACACAATTCAATGTCAATGTGAAATATTAAAAGTTCATATAAATGGAACACCGGTAGAAGAAGGTGATAGAATAGATATTTCCGGAGCAAGCGTGTTTCTGCCTGTAAGTCGTGATTTTGATGTAACAGCAAATTGTGGTGATTGCTCGCTTACATCTTACGAATGGACAATTACAAAATCAGGTAGTCCAATTTATACTAATTCAACTTCTGCATTCACATATAGTTTTATAAACAATGGTTTATATACCTTTGAAATTATAATAACTTGTTCAGACGGGTCAACATGCAGCCGGACATTTACTGTAAATATTGATGCAGCGGGAGGAACAGTTACTCCCACACCCATTGATCCAATAAAATAAATTTATTTAAATAAATCAGGGCGAGATTAACAACCTCGCCCATAAATAATTTATTAATTAATTTTAGGCATTAAAAACATCAAAAAATTATGAACAAGCTCATTATAAAATATATTGTATTTTCAATGGCTATTGTTTGTTTGTTATTTCCTTTGTCACTTTTAGCTCAGGATAGTTTTTCTCCAATTAAATTTTCGGGAAGTAACAGGATGTATGGTCAGTATTCAAATAGGCAGGGGTCTTTTTCACAAGTGCCTGCAAGTTTCTTGCGTGAAGAATTATATTTACAACTTGAAGTCTATGGCATTCCAATAAATACAAGTTTATTCTTGTCAACAGAGCAAAGTGGGATAAGACAAAATATAAATACTTTTAATTTTTCGATAAATCCCAAACAATTATTATTGAATAAAGCAAAACAGAAATTGTATAAAAGTAAACCGGGCAAATTTTTTCGTAAACTTATGTCAACTTTTTCGACTATTCAAGTCGGTACTTGCCGCCCTGTTTATTCTCCTTTAATTTTAAACGGTATTTCTGTAAAAGGAGTTAATATAGAATTTACGCCGGGGATTTTTTATTCGGCTTTTGTTTCAGGGAAAACTAAAAAAAGAATTCAAAACGTATCAGCTTCACAACAAACTTACGAGCAATATTTGCAATTTGGGAAAATAGGTATAGGAAAAGAAAACAAATCTCATTTATTCATTTCTTTTCTTCATGTTAAAGATGATGAAAATTCTATGATACCCGACTCATCGTTTTATATAATTGAAGCTGACACCATCTTTTTGCCGGGCGATACAATAATTCATAATCAGGATACTACATTTAGCACTATAAAACCTCAGGAAAATTATATTGTAGGTGCCGAAGCAAAACTTTATTTTTTTAAGAAAAAATTCTTTATAGGTGGTGAAATTGCTATGTCGTCTGTAACACACGATATTGATGCTATGGATATTGATGTTAAAAATGATATTCCTGAATGGTTGGGGGATTATTTTCAACCAAAAATTAACAGGTCAATTGATTATGCATATTCTGTCAAATCAAAAATTAACCTTAAAACGACAAAGCTATCTGGCTCATATAAAATGGTTGGTCCGGGATTTAATTCATTTGGAACTCCTTATCTAAGGAATGATCTTAAAACTTACGAAGCAAGATTTAGTCAAAGTTTTTTGAAAAGAAAAATATCTGTTTCATCACATTTCAGAAAAAGTGAAGATAATTTAATCGACTGGAAAAATTCAACAACAACATATACAATTTATGGGATTAGTGCTTCTTTTAGATTTAGAAAACTCCCATATTTTGTAGTAAATTATTCACCATATTTACAAAGCAATAAAAGTGATACAAGAAAAACAGAAAACAAAACTAAGATTTTCAATTTGTCAAGTGGTTATAGTTATAAAATCAAAAAAATAAACGCTTCAACAAATTTTAATTATTCACTTCAAAACAGCGAAATGCAATTTGATTCAGAAGTAAAAATTTATAAAACTTCAACATTTTCTTTATATGAAACTTTTAATTTTAAGATTCCTTTAAGTATTTCTCTTATTGCAAGTTTGAGTAACAGAGACTATTTAGAAGAGAAAACTCAAATTTACACTTTAGGTTTTAGCGGCACTTATCGTGTATCGGAGAAATGGAGAAATACTTTTGGTATGAGATTTTCAAATCAAAGCTCAGAAAAAATTAAAACAGGTTTTTACATTAATTCTTCTTTCCCTGTTTGGAAACTTGGCATCATGAATTTACGTGCTGAAAAAAATTCCTATCTCAATAAAGTTCAGGAAAACAAGGGTTATAATGAATTTATTTTAAGAGTTATTTTTACTAAAAAGTTTTAGCCCGATTAATTCCTAACCTGAATTATTTATGTGCTTTATTAAAAACGTATGAATAATTCAGGTTAGTATGGCTCTTTTAATAATATTTTCTGTTCAGAGTATCGATCTAAAAATTGTATTTCTACAATGCGAATCGCCAAATAAGTTTTCCAATTATCGTTGTTCGTTCTAACTTAATTCCATTATCTGTGGTATATTCCTGATTGATTACAAAGTAAAAGAAACTACCGATTTTCGGAATCCAGTTAATTCTATAATTAACTAAGATATTCTTGTCTTCATTATTCCATTGTGTAAAAAGGCTGGTTTGTAATTTCGGATTAAATGCATAGTCAATACGTCCACCCAATTCATCAGTTGTAAAAGACTTTTGCGGAAGTTGTACGTAATTTCTTTGCCAGTCGAAACCCAGATTCAGGCGTCTGCTTAAATTAAAATTCGTATATAATTCATATTCCTGACGGTGTCCTGTATAAAATTCCCCAATATTAACACAAGCATACGCTGATATTTTTCTTCCCTTAAAAGTACTGAACTGGACTTCTAAACGATTGTCCCAATAACTGCCGGCAGGAATAAAAACACTGTCAATAAGTTCAAAATTTTCACTTGGTTTATCAAAAATATGTTGAATATTTAATTCCAGAAACTCACCACTTTTTGTAACAAATCCTAATGGACGCCACTCGTAAAAAACAGATTCAAGTTTTTTGGTTTCATTATTAATGTAATAATTAATGTCAATTGGTTTTAAAATTAAATTTCTAAAAAAAGGAAGATTTTTAAATCGTGGATTGAATTGTAACTCGGTGTAAAACATTTGGTAGTTGTTGCGACTGGCAAAACCCATTTCAGGATTAAATCCGGATTCAACAGTAGTAAAACCAAAATCAAATTCAACTTGATCATTTGGATAGGTTACAAATACGTGATACGAAAGATTATCTTTATTTAAATTTTCTGTTTCTCCAAAATTTTTGGTATCAGAAACAGCAAATATGCCTCCGGCAACAAGATTTTTTTCTCCAAAAAGTTTAGATGTAGAATAGATAAAAGACGTACCGATAACTCTGTTATAGTGATTTTCGGAGTATTTTTGAGTAGCAATGACACCTATACTCGATTGCTTAAAAATGTCTTGTTTTACCTTTATGACAGAATAATTAGTTGTAGGAATACTGTCTTTTGAGCTGGTCTGTATTGACATTATCCCAATGTTGGTTTTATTCAGTTTTCCAAAAAATCTCATACCTCCGATTATTGGCACTTCTGTATTTTGTTCAATTCCAATTCTTCGACTATAAAACAGCCGTACATTATCAACATTCATGTCATAATAGTTTTGCCCCTCCAGAAAAAATTGTCGTTTCTCAGGATAGTACAAAGAAAACCTTGAAAGATTAATCTGTTTGCGGTCTGACTCAACCTGTGCAAAATCTGTATTTGCCGTGAAATTTAATTTCAGTGTAGGAGTAATATCAAAATTTACTTCGCCACCCATTTTTCCTGTGTTTTTGGTTTCACCTTCCGTAAATTCAAAACCTCCAAGCACATAAGGTTTTATCTCAATTTTGGTTCCTTGTTTAATATTGTTGATACCTGTCAATTTACCACCCTGAGATATTTTTTCCACATCATATAACCTCGACCACCCCTGCCACATTAGTTGTTCTTTTTTTCTTCGAATATTCCTTTCAAAATTTATTCCCCAAATTTGTTCACTATCTTTTTTAAATTTCAAAGTGCTGAATGGAATAACTATTTCTGCAAACCAACCCTTTTCATTTATTTCTACAGCCACATCCCACACACTATTCCAGTCCTTGATAAAATCCTTGCCTTCACTACCTATCCAAATATCTGCCATTGCTCCGTTTGGATTTGTTACAAACAAATATCCGTTTCTATTATCGTTGAATGGGCTTATCATTATTTCAATATTGTCGTCACTACTCCAGCAAAAATCATGAGCCATTTGTTGAGCTGAAATTTTTTCAGGTTCACTATCAAAACACCATATACCAAAAAAAATTTCATTAGTATTATAAACAACTGCAATTCGGGTTTTTTCTGTTGCCGGAGCACCTTCATTTTGTTCTCTTTGCGTGAAATTCTCAATAGCAGGTGCATTCAACCAACAGGGTTCATTTAATTTCCCGTCAAGTTTAATCTGATCATTATAAAACATAGCAAGCAAGGTATCCGGTTTTGAATGCTGACCGTAAATATTATTACTTAGCAGAAAAATTACAATTAAAAGCCCAAAAGCTTGTTTCATTTTCTTTGATAATATTGTAAGTTCTTTCACCTCAAACATATCATTATATTAATATTGAGTGCAATTATTCATTATTATAAATCTATATATAAACTCGTTAAAATAGAATAATTAAATAATTCCTTTGGTACTAAAGGAAATTTAGAGGAGAAAAAGTTTGCATTAGTTTGAAGACCAAAATAAAGCTTTTTACTTAATTTCACTCTTACACCAACTGTATAGGAAGGAGAAAAAAATCCTATTGATGCATAAGGTCTGATCTTATTGGCTTTTGGTGCCATGTATCCTAAATGTATAGGGACCCTGATATAACTATACTTATCACCATTCAATTTCTCAGGACTTGATATTAGCACCCCGACCTTAAGATACATTTTTTCATTAGTTCTTGGCATCGAAAAATGAACTAACACTCCGCTTTGAATATAATATCTATCATTCAAATCTTCTAAGTTTGCAAAATTTATTATACCTCCCAGTATTTCAAAATTGATTTTAACAAATGGTAGTTTTCTTTGATAAATAATACATTCTTCACCTTCACAAACATTATTATGATAATCTTTTGCCAACTTAATTAAACTTTCATGTTCAGGCTTGCCAACTTTTGCAATCCTCAATTGAAAATCAGTAGCATCTTGCATGTAAATATTTAATATACCAATATGTTGTTTTGATTTATGAATATATCGTATATCATTTTTGCTACGACTAATAACTTCTTCATATGTCAATTCTATTAACTTCTCACCCTTTTTCTCTAAAAAATAATGGTCACCTTTTTCTTCTCTCAGGTAATAAATATCTATCTGACCATTTATCAAAAATTCCAAAAAAACTTTCCTATCATTTACTTCTCTTGATATATAAAATTTATCATCAACAAAACGATAAGCAATAATATCTTGAGGAGAATATTCAATTTCCTGTGCTTGTTTGTTTGATCTAAATCTACAAACTTTTCCCATAAATAAATCACCTTTATAATCAATCTCGCCATATATTGTATCACCTTCTGTTTTGATAATATATCCTGAACGGAAATCTGTTTGTGCGTTAGTTATTCCCGTTATAAGAATAAGTCCTAAAAATACTAATTGTCTTAGTTTCATGTTATTTGCATATGTTTTATGTTATTATACCAAAGTTTGAAAAAAACTATGGGTTATTAT
>JAIORY010000089.1 GCA_021107915.1 Bacteroidales bacterium
CTGCCGCAATAAATAATGAAATACCACCAATCAGCAGTGCATAAATTGCTTCTTCATTAAATTGGTCTTTTATTAAAAAACCTAAAATACTGGCAGCTACAATTTGCGGGATAACAATAAAAAAGTTGAAAATTCCCATATAAACTCCCATTTTATTTGATGGAAGCGAACCGGTAAGTATCGCATAAGGCATTGCTAAAATACTAGCCCAGGCAAGTCCAATTCCAATAAATGGGAATAATAAAGTTGTTTCGTTGGTAACATAAAAAATTGAAATAAAACTTAATCCTCCGATAAACAAGGCAATGGAATGAGTAATTTTTCTGTTAGTTTGTTTTGCCAGCCAAATCAGTAAAAAAGCAAAAACTGCAGCAAAACCGTTATAAACAGCAAAACAAACACCTACCCAGCTAGCACCATCATTATAAGCATCTGATGATGTATCAAGAGTATTGTAAATATGTTCGGTTACAGCGGGAGTAGTATAAATCCACATTGCAAATAATGCAAACCATGAGAAAAACTGAACAACTGCCAATTGCTTCATTGTGGATGGCATAGCATTCATATCATTAATAATTTCGATCAGCCCATTTGACTTATGACTATTTCTTTGCATCAAACCGGCAACAATTTCAAAAACGCCAAAAAGAATCAAACCAATACATAAAATATAAACCTCTTTCTCAACATTGTTCAAATACAAAACAACTGAAAGTATTACTCCAATTATCAAAAGAATAATACCGGTTTTTAAACAATTTTTTCCTTGTTTTTTATGATCGGCTATAATTATTTTTTCTTTTGATTTTTCCTTTAAAGCCTTATCTGCTTTATCAAAATTTGCAAGTTCTTCGGGCGAATATTCTTTTGTACGAATAACAGTCCACAAAACAGCGAGTAAAAAGATAGCCCCTCCGATATAAAATGAAAACTTAACAGAAGGAGGGATAATTCCTTCGGGAGCAGTATTGCTAATATTCAACAAATTTGTTAGTATCCATGGTAACATGGAGGCTACAACTGCACCGGTACCAATAAAAAAACTCTGCATTGCAAAACCCTGAGTGCGTTGTTCAGAAGGCAGCATATCTCCAACAAAAGCCCTAAAAGGTTCCATCGAAATATTTATCGAAGCATCCATAATCCAAAGCATTCCTATTGCTATCCATAAAGTTGGAGAATTAGGCATAATAAATAATGCTACTGTTGCCAGAATTGCACCAACCAAAAAATAAGGTCGTCTTCGCCCTAATCTTCCCCATGTTTTATCACTAAAATGACCAATTATCGGTTGTACAAGCAAGCCTGTTACAGGGGCTGCAAGCCAATAAAGTGAAAGGTTTTCTACTTCACCTCCTAATGTCTGGAATATTCTGCTGACATTAGCATTTTGCAATGCAAATCCAAATTGAATACCTAAGAATCCAAAACTCATATTCCAGATCTGCCAGAACTTTAAACGTGGTTTCATTTTCATATTTGCTAAATTTTTTAATTTAAGTTCACAATAATAAGGATTTTTTTGCAATTTCTTATTCAATTTCTGCCTTTGACCAAAGGAAATCCGTATAACTGAATGAAGTCCGCTGAAGCGAACTACGTAATGTTTTTTTACACCTTTAATTCACCACAATAAATTGTGGTGTTATTCTTATTCCATTACTTCCAATATTCCATATTTCCATTATTCCCATTTTCCGTTACAACATTATTTTCTTAATTTAACTTTCTACTTAAACAAACTTTTACCTTTTAGAATTTATCACTTTTCATTGTTGAAAACTCTATCAAAAAATAATAATATTGTAAATCATAAAGATTAATTTTACTTTTGAAATTAAAATATCAATTTGAAAATTTATTTAGGCTAATTAATTCATAAACTTTTTTAATTGTCTTTATATTAGCCGCTAATGCGCGAATGATTAAAAAAATAAATATATTAATTTATTTATTATTAGCGAATTCGCGGCTTTTAAAAATAATTGAGGTTAGATATCTATTTATGAAGAAGTTTCTGGTTTTCATAATTATAATTATTATTTCGTTTTCCGGAATAAAAGCCCAAACAGTTGATTTTTCAGCTACTGAGGTATGTTATGGTGATACCACTACTTTAATTAATACTTCTGTAAGTACTGATAGCATTGTAAGTGTTTTATGGGATTTGAACGGGAACATGAATTTTAATGATGCAAGCGGAGATACAATAAAACATATATTCTCAAGCCCGGGAAACAAAAATATTGGTTTAAGAATTATTACTGATAGCGGATTTGTCAAAGCTATTTATCATCAGGTTTTGGTAGGTTATTTTCCTAATGCTAATTTTTCTTTTGATTATGTTTGTGAAGGAGACGTTACTTCTTTCGAAAATCTTTCTACTATTCAATCCGGTGAACTCGAAGATTTTATTTGGGATTTTGGTGACAATTCAACTATATCATACTTAAGTAATCCTGAACATTTGTATAATAATAGTGGTTCTTACTCAGCGAAACTGGTTGTATCTTCACTTCTTGGATGCTCTGATTCAACAACAAAGGGTGTTTTTGTTTATCCTTCTCCAAGCATGAATATTCATTATGATGGCGAAACAACATTTTATGAAGGAGACAGTCTCGTGGTAACAATAAGTGGAGAATACGAAAATCTTTCATGGTCTTTTGGATCTAACGCTAATCCGCTTACAATAAAATACTCAGGAACATATACAGTAACTGTTTCTACAGGCTTATGTGAACTATCAAATAGCTTTACTGTAAATGTAAAAGAAATAACAAATTTTGGAATTATGAACTTGATAACGCCAAACGGAGATGGATATAATGACAATTTCGAAATTTTTGATCTATACAGAATTGGCCCTTGTGAAGTAAATATTTTTAATAGATGGGGTAGCGAAGTTTTTTCAAGTACAAATTACAATAACGACTGGCAAGGAACTTATAACGGAAATCCTTTACAGGAAGGAACTTATTATTATATCATAAAATGTAGTAATAATGCTATAAGAAAAGGGTCAATAAGTATTCTTTATTAAAACTTATGTTTAACAGATATTTAAATATTATAATTTTTGTTTTTGGATTACTTATGAGTGAATTAGTTTTCGGTCAACAAGTACCAGTAACAAATCAATATCTGATAAATCCATACTCTTTATCACCTGCTTTTGCCGGATTCAATCAAAAATCAGAATTGTTTATCGGATACCGAAAACAATGGACAAATATGCCCGGTTCGCCAAAAACCAGTTCCATTAACCTGAGTGTTCCATTAAGCTATAAAGCCTGGCTTGGAGGTAATATTATTAGCGATGAAACCGATCTTTTTCAAAATACATACGCTTCATTAAGTTATACTTATAATCTGCCTGTATTTATAGATTCATATTTAAGTTTCAGCTTATGGGCAAGTGTTTTTCAAAACACTTTAAATCTTGCAAAAATTAATGTTGCAAATAATCAGGATCCACTTTTAATGGATAAAAACAAATTACTAAGTACTGTTATTAATGCAGGTACGGGAATTAATTTTCGTAGAAAAGATTTAACTGTTGGAATTTTAGTTCCGAATCTATTTGTAAACAGAAATTCTTTAGAATATGAAAGCAGTAATAATATTATGGAAATCGAACGCCAATATATTGCTTTTGTGTCATATCAAATCAGTGTTTTACCAAAATGGCAATTAAAACCGTTTCTTATATTCAGATCAATAAAAAACACAGACCTTAATTATGATATTTCAACACTTATAAAATACGTTAATAAATACTGGCTGGGATTAACATATCGTAAAGGAAGTATTATCGGATTATCTGCCGGAGGTGAACTGATTAACAGATTAATATTTAATTATACTTACGAGTTTTCAAATAATGGTTTTACAGGATATACTTCAGGAACACATGAATTTTCAATTGGATATAATCTAAATATGGGCGAAAGAGATCGAAAAGATGATTCCGGGAAATATCCAATGATAATGAAATATGATCCAAGGAAATTTAAAATCAGATGATCGTTATGCTTAGGCAAAAAATAAATATAATATTTCTGATAAGTTTGTTTTTAATCATCTTATCAAAAAGTGCTTTACCTCAACAGGTTGGAGTAAATAGCGTAACGGTACGATTTGTTCAGCCCCCAACAACATGGTCTGTCGAAAAAGCAGCTTTGAAATATAATAAAGATTTTTCTTTTTGTATGCACCTTGATGATGGCAAAAAAGATATTTACTCTCATGCCTTTCAATTTCTTAACGGAGGTTCTATCAGCGGAACGCCTTATCCGGGGAAATTTTATACTGATGGTTGTGGAAACGACATTAAATTTAAAATGAGTGCAGCGGTTTTTTCTCTTGAACAAAACGGTGCTGTTGACGGTCATGATCCAAATGGACCTTATGCCAACATGAATGTAACCTGGCCCGAATTAATAGAAATATATCAGGCAGGTTGGGCTGTTTATAATCATGGGCTTACTTCTTCATCTTCATTAGATCCTTATTATTCTATCCGCCGAAATCATAGTTATATAAAACTTAAAATGCTTTCTGCAACTGAAGGTGGACCGGAATTTAAAGTGCATGTAAATCCAAACGGTGCTTCAAATTTTACACCAATTGCATTTCAGGAAGATTATATAATGGCATTGCGGCAAATTTCCTTTGGAGTCCCCAGTATAGATGTTACTACTTATACATTTGGCAATCCTTTGGAAATGGGAAGAACCAGTCTTGAAAACAATTTTATCTTTTCAACTCTTGTGGATAATGCCGCAGCTTTAAGTGTTAACGGAGCACATCACTGGGGTACATCATTTGCTCATTTTATCACAGGTAATTCAGGTTTTTCATTTCCTGTTTTCCGTGCTCAGATGAATTATGTTGAAGCTATTTATGGGAAAACCGGTTCTGATAATATCTGGATGACAACTGAAGAAGAAGTATTAGAATATTTGTTTATTAAAGATGCAGTAACTGTAAATTCCCAGCTTACTTATACCGATCTTATTATTACCTTTTCGGGAAATATACAAACAGATCTCAGGCATTATGCACTATCGCTTGTTGTAAGCGGCAATGTTCCTATTGATACTATATTTATTGATGGTGGAACAAATCATTCTTTTAACGGAATAGGAAATGATACTATGCTGATAAATCTTAACTGGAACGGATATGTAATGATACCTGATACAGTTAATGCCGAAACTTATGTCGGTATTGCCGAACAAAGCTTTCAACAATATGACTGGAATATTGCAATGGACTATGTTGAAATGATACCACCTGGTGATGCAAAAGAAGCTTTTCGCGACAGGCTTTGTGTAATTCCGGGAACTGCAGCTCCAGAAGGTTATTGTTTTTGCACTACAAACGCCGGTAATGACACTACAATTTGTGAAAGCTATTGTGTAACATTAACAGTTACCGAAGGAGTAAGTTATTTATGGAGTACCGGAGATACAACTCAAAGTATTTTTGTTTGCCCTGTTGATACAACTACTTATTATGTTACCGTTTATAACGAAATAGGTTGTCCGGCAACCGATAGCGTTACTGTAAATATTGCTCCAAATCCAAATGCAAATGCCGGAAATGATACAACTATTTGTGATAATAATTGTATTATCTTAACTGCAAGTGGTGGAACTTCATATCTTTGGAGCACTAACGATACGACTCAAAGTATTGAGGTTTGCCCTGAATACAATACAGAATATTCAGTTATTGTAACAAGCCAATATGGATGCCAAGCAAATGATACTGTTATTGTTTCTACAAATCCCTCGCCGGTAGCAAATGCCGGTAATGATACAACCATCTGTATTGGAGATTGTGCTACACTTACAGGATCCGGAAACGGTGATTATTTATGGAATACCGGTGATACAACTCAAAATATTATTGTTTGTCCTGAAGACACAACTATATATTGGCTCACTATTACAAATGATTTTTTCTGCTCAGATACCGATTCTGTTTCAGTTAATGTTAACCCACTACCAATTCCCGAAGCCGGAAATGATACAACTATTTGCAACGGTGATAGTACTATTTTAACTGCTTCCGGTGGAATTCTATATTTATGGAATACCGGTGATACTACTCAAAGTATTACGGTTAGCCCGAATGACACAACTCAATATTTTGTAACAGTAACCAATGAAAATAATTGTTCTGCCGAAGATAGTGTTACTGTAAATATATTACCATCACCTGTTGCATTTGCAGGCAACGACACTATTATTTGCTTTGATGATTGCGCAAATTTAAGTGCTTCCGGAGGTATTTCTTATTTATGGAATACCGGTGATACAACAGCAAACATATATGTTTGTCCTCTTGATACAACAAATTACTATGTTACAGTTTCAAATGATTTGGGATGCACAAATACCGACACAGTTACTGTAAGTGTAAATCCAATACCCAATGCAGATGCAGGACCTGATACTACAATTTGTCAGGGAATATGTGTAACATTATATGCTTCCGGCGGCGATTCCTGTATATGGGATCATGGCGACACAACATTTTGGACTACAGTTTGTCCTGACACAACAACAATTTATTATGTTAGTGTTTTTGATAATATTGGTTGCTCGGCAAGAGATAGCGTAACAGTTTTTATTATTCCCGGTCCTATTATTGTTTTAACTCCTGATACAGGTATTTGTGTTGGTGGTGATAGTATAACATTAACAGTTTCAGGCGGTGTTTCATATCTTTGGGAAAATCAAAGTACTTCTACAAGTATAAAAGTTGCACCTAATTCAACAAAATATTATTCTGTGTTTGTTACCAATGAATTGGGATGTACTTTGGAAGATAGTGTAAGGGTTGAATTATATCCTTTGGCTAATCCATTACTTGGAAATGATACTACAATATGTGCCGGCAACTCAATAACCTTAGCTGCACAAAATGGTGCATATTTTCTTTGGAATACCGGAGATTCAACTTCAAAAATAACTGTTTATCCGGAAGACTCATCAATTTATTATGTATCTATTGTTAGTACGTACGGCTGTCAGGGTTCCGATACAATAAATATTTATACAAATCCTATTACCGAAGTTAGTTTTGTAAATTTATTGCCTGTATATTGCGAAAACGATGGAGAGATTGTACTGCTCGGTGATCCACCCGGAGGCATATTCAGTGGGCACGGAGTTTTTGGAAATATTTTTAATACAGAATATGCAGGAGCCGGTCAACATAAATTGATTTATTCCTACTTGAATTCTTTTGGTTGTTCAAGTTTTGTTAATGAAAATGTTTTTGTTTATACAATGCCATCAGTTAATCTTGGAAACGATACAACTATTTGTATAGATACATATTATTCACTTAATGCCGGAGGTGGTTATGATTCTTATTTGTGGACTAATGGAAGTACAGACTCAAGCACTACAATTTATCCCGAAGATTATGGCGAAGGAATACTTAATTTTATTGTTTTTGTTACGAAAGACGCTTGTGTAGATATCGACACAATTAAGTTGAATATTATTTACTGTGATCCGGGAATTGAAGAAATCGGTAATCAACCATTAATTCATTTGTTCCCTAATCCTGCAAATAATTCATTTTCTGTTTTTATTGATGGAAACGAAAAAACCATGGATATGCAAATATTAAATTCCCGCGGACAAGAAGTTTATTCCGAAAATCTTATAAATTGCAGTTCACCTGATTATAGCAAAAGAATAAATTCAAGTATGCTTCCGAAAGGATTATATTTTGTTAAGTTTTATAATGGGAATTTTATTTTGGTGAAAAGGTTGATAATAAATTAAGGTCTGACAATTTTATTTGTAACTGCCTAAGCTCGCGCTCGTTTGTATCATAAATCCGCAAATAAAATATATAAATAGCCGCGAATGCGCGAATAACCATAAAATGAAACTTATTTTACTTAACCCAAATGAGTGAAGTAAAATTTGCGTAAATTAGCGATATTAGCGGCTAACAAAAAATACTTGCGGATTTATGTTACAAACGAGCACCAGCTGCATAATACATTATTCTTCGTGCGTCAAGTTTTTCGTGCGTTAATTTCATCGTACGTAAAATTATTACGTAACCGAATCATATTTTAAATAAAAATATCTTCATGAAAACCTAAAATATTCCTAATTTTGCGCCCTTAATCTCAATATGTTTATTTAATGGCAACACAATATAATCCACCTGATTACTATTTAACTGATGAATTATTTTCGGATGAACATAAAATTATTCGTTCGTCGGTGCGTGATTGGGTAAATAAATCTGTTTTACCAATAATTGAAGATGCCTGTCAAAAACACGAATGCCCTCTTCATCTGATAAAAGAAATGGGAGAATTAGGACTTTTTGGTACATTTATTCCTGAAAAATACGGATGTCCGGGACTTGATCATACTTCTTATGGAATTATTATGACAGAGCTTGAACGTGGAGATTCATCAATCAGATCAACAGCTTCGGTCCAATCTTCTCTTGTTATGTACCCAATTTTTAAATTTGGTTCGGAAGAACAAAAACAAAAATATCTTCCCAAACTTGCTACGGGTGAAATGGTTGGTTGTTTCGGATTAACCGAGCCAAATCATGGTTCTGATCCCGGAAATATGGATACAAAAATTGAAGATAAAGGAGACCATTATCTTTTGAATGGAGCAAAAATGTGGATTACTAATTCTTCAATTGCTGATATAGCCGTTGTCTGGGCAAAAGATGAAAATGGTATTATTCGCGGTTTAATTGTAGAAAAAGGAATAACCGGTTTTTCAGCACCAATAACAAAAGGAAAATGGTCGCTTAGAGCATCAGTTACCGGTGAGTTGGTTTTTGATAATGTTAAAATCCCTAAAGAAAATATATTACCAAATATTAAAGGATTAAAAGGTCCATTAATGTGTCTAAACTCTGCCAGATACGGAATTGCCTGGGGAGCAATTGGTGCTGCAATGGATTGTTACGACACCGCCTTGCGATACTCAAAAGAACGAAAACAATTTAATAAACCTATTGCCTCATTTCAGCTTACTCAAAAAAAATTAGCAGAAATGCTAACTGAAATCACCAAAGCACAACTTTTAACCTGGCGAATGGGTAAACTAAAAGATGAAAATAAAGTCTTCTCTGCTCAAATTTCGATGGCAAAAAGAAACAATGTAAATATGGCTTTAAATATTGCAAGAGAATCAAGGCAAATACTTGGTGCGATGGGAATAACAGGAGACTTCCCGATTATGAGACATTTGATGAATTTGGAATCGGTAATAACATACGAAGGCACACATGATATTCATTTGTTGATAACAGGATTTGATATAACAGGCGAAAGTGCATTTGCTTAAGCAAGAGAAAACCCGTAGTACGACTCAAAGTCGTGCTACGGGTTTGCTAAATGTTATATAAAAAACACTCAATAAGCAACACTCAATAAACAATAAACAAGTAAAAAAAATAAAAAATGAATGTCGAATATCG